>JALYLZ010000101.1 GCA_030774015.1 Actinomycetota bacterium
GGCGAGCTGGCCGGCCGCCGCCGTGCTGCTCAGGGAGGCCCTCGACGAGGCCGGGGAGGACCCGGCGCTGCGGGCCGGGATCGAGCAGGGGCTGGGGTACGCGGGCCTGTTCACGGGCGACCTCGCCGCCGCGGAGCCGCACGCCCGGTCCGCCCTCGATCTGGCGGAACGGGCCGGCGACCCGGCGGCGATCGCGGAGGCGCTCCAGTTCGTCGGCTACGTCGACTTCGTCCTGGGGCGCGGGCTCGACGCGGGACTGTTCGACCGGGCCGTCGCGCTGGAGCGCCAGACCGAGGACCATTGGATGCGGAACGTGCGCCCCACGTTCACCCGGGCACAGCTCCTCAAGTACTCGGACCAGTTCGACGCCGCGCGGTCGGGCTTCGAGGAGCTCCTGGAGGACGCGGCGACACGGGGCCAGGAGCACCCCCTGCCGGTGCTCCACTACCACCTGGCCGAGCTGGAGTGCTGGGCCGGTGACTGGCAGGCTGCCGACGCCCACGCGGAGGCCAGCCTGGAAGCCGCCCTCCAGACCGGGATGGGCTTCTACCGAACGATGGCCCTGTACGCGAGGGCGCTGGTCGACGCCCACCGGGGGATGGTGGAACCGGCGCGGTCCGCCGCGAGGGAAGGCCTGGCCCTGGCTGAGAACGTCGGCGCCGTGACCACCCAGATCCAGTGCCTGTCGGTCCTGGGATTCCTGGAGCTGTTCATGGGGAGCCCGGCCGGCGCCCACCGCCAGCTGGGACCTGCCGCGGAGCTGCTCGCGAAGATGGGGGTGGAGGAGCCAGGCGCGTTCCGGTTCGTCCCCGACGAGGTGGAGTCGCTGGTGGCCCTGGGCCGGCTCCAGGAGGCGACCGCGATGCTCGATCCGTTCGAGGAACGGGCCCGCCGACTGGACCGGGCGTGGGCGCTGGCCACGGGAGCCCGGTGCCGGGGTCTGCTCCTGGCGGCGTCGGGGGACGTCACCGGCGCGCTCGAGGCGCTGGAGGCCGCACTGGGGCACCACGATCGCGTTCCCGAGCCCTTCGCCCTGGCCAGGACGCTGTTCGCCGCGGGACGGGTCCGGCGCCGGGCCAAGCTGAAGCGGGAGGCCCGCGAGTCGTTCGAGCAGGCGTTGGAGATCTTCCGACGGCTGGGTGCGGAGCCGTGGGCGGAGCGGGCCGGGCGGGAGGCACGGCGAGTCGGCGCCCGGGGGCCCGACCGCTTCGCCCTCACCGCCACGGAGGAGCGTGTGGCCTCGCTGGTGGTGCAGGGCAACACCAACCAGCAGGTCGCGGACGCCCTGTTCATGAGCGTGAACACGGTGGAGTGGAACCTCTCGAAGATCTACCGGAAACTCGGCGTACGGTCTCGCACGGAGCTGGCCGCGAAGATCGGCGGAGGCGAGCCGTCAGGCTGAGCGAGTCAGGCTGAGCGAGCGCCCGACGCCCGGCGGGCGGGCGGGTGGACGAACAGGATCAGGGCCAGCGCGACCACCAGCACGCCCAGGAAGGCCCAGCGCGGCCCGCGCTCCAGGTCGCCGAACCCTCGAAGCGTGCCGACCACCGCGCCCAGGACGAGCGCGGCGGCGCCAAACACGAATGGCTCGCCCTCCACGGCCGGGCGAATGGCCGCCCACAGGCAGGCGAACGCCACCACCATCGACCACACGCCCAGGAACCGCCCGCCGAGCGGCGGCGGTGCGAACGGCAGCCACGCCCCCGAGCCGACGGGGTCGATCCACAGCGAGACCGCTCCGACGATGCCAGCGACGGTCAGCACGAGCAGGATGGCCCGGGCCCACAACGGCAGACCCGGCCCCGGCCCGACCGCCCCCAACCGCCAGCCGCCGGCGAAGGGCAGCACGACGAACACGACGGAGGCCGCGATGAACACGGCCAGCCACAGCACGGCTTGCCACCGCCCGAAGTCGAACACGCTCTTGTTGATGAGCGTGTAGCCGAGGGTCGGCACCGCAAACACGATGCCCATGAGGCACAGGCCTCGGCCGGCCGCCGCCGCTCGCGACCGGCTGTAGGCGAACGCCGCCGCCACCCCCACGAAGAACCCTCCACAGATCGCCGCCAGGGGAGGCGGTCCCAGCCCCCACGCGAAGAAGCTCGCCGTCGATCCGGGAATGGCCAACAGCAGCACCCCAGCGACGGCCGACAGCACGGCCAGTACGCCCAGGACGACCTTCAGCACTCCCAGGGCACCCGCCCCGCGCGCAACGCCCGCTTCCCCCGAAGCCTCGATCGCCATGCGACCTCCCTCCGCGTCAGTACCGGTCGAACAGGATCCGTCGCTTCACGTCCTGGATGGCCTTGGTCACCTTGATGCCGCGGGGGCACGCTTCCGTGCAGTTGAACGTGGTCCGGCACCGGAACACGCCGGTCTTCTCGGACAGGATCCGCAGGCGCTCCCGCTCGCCGTGGTCCCGCGAATCGAAGATGAACCGGTGCGCGCTCACGATGGCCGCCGGGCCGATGTACTCCTCGTCGCCCCAGAAGATGGGGCACGACGTGGTGCACGCGGCGCACAGGATGCACTTGGTGGTGTCGTCGAAGGCCACTCGTTCTTCGGGCGACTGGAGGCGTTCCCGGTCGGTGGTCTCCTCGTCGTTGATCAGGAACGGGAGCATCCGCTTGTAGCCGGCGAAGAACGGCTCCATGTCCACGATCAGGTCCTTCAGGACGGGCAGGCCCCGGATCGGCTCCACCGTCACACGCGGCGCCACCTGCTTCACCAGCACCTTGCAGGCCAGGCGGTTCTTCCCATTGATGAGCATTGCGTCGGAGCCGCAGACGCCGTGGGCGCACGACCGACGCAGCGCCAGCGACCCGTCCCGGTACCACTTCACGTAGTGCAGCGCGTCCAGCAGCCGGTCGGAAGGTTCCGCGTCGACCACGTGCTCGTCCCACCACGGGTCCGGCCGGACCTCGGGGTTGTAGCGGCGGATCCGGAGGGTGAGCGAGACCTTGCCGGTGACCTCGGGGCCGCCCTCTCGCCTCGCACCGGGCTCTCGCGGCGGGCCCTCGCCGACCTCGACGACCTCGCCGTGGCCCTCCAGCATGACGTCCTCCAGCACCCGCCCGAGCGGTGGAATGCGGCGCTCGTCGTCGGGGTCCACGTCTAGTACTTCCTCTCCATGGGGATGTAGGGCCCGAGCTTCACGTCCTTGTACTCCAGCCTCACCACGCCCTCGCCCTCCCGGTACGCCAGCGAGTGCTTCAGCCAGTGATCGTCGTCTCGCAGCGGATGGTCGTCACGGTAGTGGCCGCCGCGGCTCTCGTCGCGGGCCAGCGCCCCCGCCGCCACGGTCTCCGCGATCTCGAGGAGGAACCCCAGCTCCACGGCCTCCATGAGCTCGGTGTTGAACCGCTTCCCCCGGTCGTGCATCCCCACCAGGTGGTAGCGGTCCCGGAGGGTCTGGAGCCGAGAGTGAAGCGTGCGCAGGCCCTCCTCGGTCCGGACCACGCCGCACAGGTCGAACATGTGGCGCTGGAGCTCGGACCGGATGTCGGCGGCGAACTCGAGGCTGGGGCCGGTGAGCAGTCGGCGGAGCATCCGTTCCGTGTCCGCCTCGGGATTCTCCGGCAGCGTGGGCTGGCCGGATGCCTCCGCGAACTCGGCCATGGCCATCCCGCCGCGCCGGCCGAACACCACGATGTCGAGCAGGGAGTTCGTGCCCAACCGGTTCGCGCCGTGCACGGACACGCACGCGCACTCGCCCGCCGCGTACAGGCCCGGCACCGGGGTCTCCTCAGGGCCCGTAACCACGCGGGCGTCGGTGTCCGTGGGGATGCCCCCCATCGCGTAGTGCGCGGTGGGCTGGATCGGCACCGGCTCGGTGGTGGGCTCCACCCCCAGGTAGATCCGGGCGAACTCGGTGACGTCCGGGATCTTGGTCTCGATGACCTCGCGGGGGAGGTGGCGGACGTCGAGGTGCACGTAATCGCTCCCGTCGACCCCGCGTCCCTCCTTGATCTCCTGGTAGATGGCGCGGCTGACCATGTCGCGCGGCGCCAGGTCCTTGATGGTGGGCGCGTAACGCTCCATGAACCGTTCGCCCTGGCCGTTCAGCAGGATGCCGCCCTCGCCCCGGACGGCCTCGGAGATCAGGATGCCCATCTTGTAGATCCCCGTGGGATGGAACTGGTACATCTCCATGTCCTCGAGGGGGATCCCGCGCCGGTAGCAAACTGCCGGCCCGTCGCCGGTCAGCGCGTGCGCGTTCGAGGTGATCTTGAAGATGCGCCCGTAGCCGCCGGTGGCGAACAGGATGGCCTTGGCCCGGAACACGTGCAGCTCGCCGGTGGCCAGCTCGTACGCGACGACCCCAGCGGCCGCGCCGTCCACCATGACCAGGTCGAGCACGTAGAACTCGTTGAAGAACCGGACGTCCCGCTTGATGCACTGCTGGTACAGGGTCTGAAGGATCATGTGCCCGGTCCGGTCGGCCGCGTAGCACGCCCGGCGCACCGGTCCCTCGCCGTGGTTGCGGGTGTGCCCGCCGAACCGCCGCTGGTCGATCTTCCCCTCCGGGGTCCGGTTGAACGGGAACCCCCAGTGCTCCAGCTCGATGACCCGGTCCACGGCCTCGCGGCACATGATCTGGGCGGCGGGCTGGTCCACCAGGTAGTCGCCGCCCTTCACCGTGTCGAAGGTGTGCCACTCCGGGTTGTCCTCCTCCACGTTCCCGAGGGCGGCACACATCCCGCCCTGCGCGGCCCCGGTGTGCGAGCGGGTGGGGTACAGCTTCGAGATCACCGCCGTGCGGACGCGGCCGGCGCACTCGATGGCGGCGCGCAGCCCCGCCCCGCCGGCGCCCACGATCACCGCGTCGTACGTGTGGGTGGTGGTCACTCGGTCACGCGTTCACTTCGTGATGGGGAAGTTGTTGGCGTTGAACGTGAACACCACCACCGAGCCCAGCACGAACATGGTGAAGGCCACGATGTTGAAGAACCACGTGATGGCGAACCGGGGACCCGGCCGCCGGATGTAGTCGAGGACCACGGTGCGGAGCCCGTTCGCGCCGTGCAGCAGGGCGAGGGAGAGCATCATCCAGTCCCAGGCCCGCCAAAACGGGTGCTGCCAGCGAAGGGCCACGAACCCGAAGTTCACCCGGCCCACCCCGCCCCCGAACGCATGCATGATCAGGACGTGGCCGACGGCCAGCACCAGCAGCAGGATCCCGCTCATACGCATGAACAGCCAGGCCCACAGCTCGTAGCCGCCCACCGGCCGTTCCCGTCCCGTGTAGTAGCCGCGGACCGTGCCCGTGGGCGGCGAGGGAGGGCGGGACCCAGGACGATCGGTCCGCAGCGCCATCAGTGGATCAGCAGGTCGATGATGTCCCGCCACATCAGGAAGGTGATCGGGGCCATGCTCCCGACGACCACGGCGGCGGTGATCCAGGACAGCAGGCGCTGGTGCAGCACGGCGTTCGCCCAGAAGTCGAGGAGCAGGACCCGGACGCCGTTCACGGCGTGGTAGATGACCATCCCGACCAGGATCCACTCCAGGATCCGCACGCCGGGGTTGTGGTACACGGACAGGACCCGGTTGTACGCCTTGGGCCCCCACCCGATCACGGCGGTGTCCACCACGTGGGCGAACAGGAACAGGATGATGCCGACGCCGGTGACGCGGTGCAGGATCCAGGCCCACTGGCCCTCGCGGCCGCGGTAGAGGGAACCCAGCTCGCTTCGTCGTCGCGCCACGCGTGCCTGCCTCCCGGACGAGCACGCGGGAGTCTATACGCAACGTCCTCGACCACGTTCCCCGGTAGCGGTCTCCACGCCCATCGCGGGGGGGCCGTTCGTGTGTCACCGGGGCCGCCTACCATGGAAGGCAACGCCATGGCAGGGCCTCGACGCGCCGTCGCCAGCGATCCGCTCGAACGCTTCTCGGAGCTGACCCGGGCCTGGTTCGGTTCGGCCTTCGCCATGCCCACGCCGGCCCAAGTGGGGGCGTGGGAGGCCATCGCCCGGGGCGAGCACACCCTGGTGGTCGCACCGACAGGTTCGGGGAAGACGCTGGCCGCGTTCCTGTGGGCCATCGACCGGACGGCGACTGCCGTGCCTGCGCCGGCAGCCGCGCAGCGCCTGCGCACGCTGTACGTCTCGCCGATGAAGGCGCTGGCCGTGGACATCGAGCGGAACCTCCGGTCCCCGCTGGTCGGGCTCCGGGCCCACGCCGGGCGACTGGGGCTGCCGGAACCGGACGTCCGCACGGCCATCCGCACCGGCGACACGCCACCCGAGGACCGCCGGCAGTTCCTGAAGCAGCCCCCCGACATCCTGATCACCACGCCGGAGTCGCTGTTCCTGCTGTTGACCTCGCAGGCCCGCGAGGCGCTGCGTTCGGTCGAGACGGTGATCCTGGACGAGATCCACGCGGTGGCAGGAACCAAGCGGGGCGCCCACCTCGCGCTGTCCGTGGAGCGGCTGGAAGAGCTCCTGGAACGCTCGCCGCAGCGCATCGGGCTGTCGGCGACGGTGCGGCCGGTGGAGGAGGTGGCCCGCTTCCTGGGCGGAGGGCGTCCGGTCACCGTGGTGCAGCCGCCGTCGGACAAGCGGTTCGAGCTCACCGTCGAGGTGCCGCTCGAGGACATGACCGATCCCGGGGCCGGGTTCGACCCCCCGCAGGAAGAGCGCCCGACGCGCCGCGGCCCGATCTTCGGGCAGTCGGGGATGACCGGGCCGACCACGGAGCCGAAGGAGCGCACCAGCACCTGGCCGGCCATCGACCGGCGCCTCCTCGAGCTGATCCGGGCTCACCGCTCCACCATCGTGTTCGCCAACTCCCGTCGCCTGGCCGAGCGCCTGTGCGCGCGGGTCAACGAGCTGGCCGGGGAGGATGTGGCCCGGGCTCACCACGGCTCGGTCAGCCGGGAGCAGCGCGTGGAGATCGAGGAAGCTCTCAAGGCCGGTCGCATCCCGGCCGTGGTCGCCACCAGCTCGCTGGAGCTCGGGATCGACATGTCCGCGGTGGACCTGGTGGTGCAGGTCGAGGCGCCGCCGTCGGTGGCCAGCGGCCTTCAGCGCATCGGCCGGTCCGGCCACGGCGTGGGAGACGTGTCGAAGGGCGTGGTGCTGCCGAAGTTCCGGGGCGACCTGGTGGAGTGCGCGGTGGTGGTGCAGCGCATGCGGGCCGGCGCCATTGAGGCCCTGCGGTATCCACGGAACCCGCTCGACGTGCTGGCTCAGCAGGTCGTGGCCATGGTGGCCATGGACGACTGGGACGCGGACGAGCTGGAGGCCGTGGCGAAGCGGGCGGCGAACTTCGCGGACCTTCCTCGAAGCGCGTTCGAGGGCGTGCTGGACATGCTCTCCGGGAGGTACCCGAGCGACGAGTTCGCGGAGCTCCGGCCCCGGCTGACCTGGGACCGGGTGGAGAACCGGCTGACCGCCCGCCCGGGCGCCCAGCGGCTCGCGGTGACCTCCGGCGGGACCATCCCCGACCGGGGGCTGTTCGGCGTGTTCCTGGCCGCGTCCGGCGAGAAGCCGGTCCGGGTGGGCGAGCTGGACGAGGAGATGGTGTACGAGTCCCGCCCCGGCGACGTGTTCGTGCTGGGCGCGTCCAGCTGGCGGATCGAGGAGATCACCCACGACCGGGTGCTGGTGACCCCGGCTCCCGGGGTTCCGGGCCGGATGCCGTTCTGGCACGGCGACGCGCCGGGGAGGCCCGTGGAGCTGGGGAGGGCTGTCGGCGCGTTCCTGCGGGAGCTGGGCGGCATGAGGCCCGAGGCGCAGCTGGCGCGCCTGCAGGATGGCGGCCTGGACGAGTTCGCCGCGCAGAACCTCGTCCAATACCTCGCCGAGCAGAGGGACGCCACCGGCGTGCTGCCGGACGACCGGACCATCGTGATGGAGCGCTTCCGCGACGAGCTGGGCGACTGGCGGGTGTGCATCCACTCGCCGTTCGGCGCGCGGGTGCACGTCCCGTGGGCCCAGGCCATCGAGGCCCGGGTCCGGGAGCGCCTCGGCCTGGAGGTCCAGACCATGGTGGACGACGACGGCATCGTGGTCCGCCTGCCGGAGGCCGACGAGGCGCCGCCCGCCGAGTCGGTGCTGTTCGAGCCGGAGGAAGTGGAGGAGCTGGTCACCGACGCCGTGGGCGGCTCGGCGCTGTTCGCCAGCCGGTTCCGCGAGGCCGCCGCCCGCGCGTTGCTGCTGCCCCGGCGCCGGCCGGGGTCGCGCACGCCGCTGTGGCAGCAGCGCCAGCGAAGCTCCTCACTGCTCCAGGTGGCCTCGCGGTACGGCACGTTCCCGGTGATCCTGGAGACCTTCCGGGAGTGCCTCCAGGACGTGTTCGACCTGCCCGGGCTGGCCGAGCTGATGGACGCGATCCGGCGCCGCGAGATCCGGATCGTCGAGGTGGACACGCAGGCTCCCTCGCCGTTCGCGTCGTCGCTGCTGTTCGGATACGTGGCCTCGTTCATGTACGAGGGCGACGCGCCGCTGGCCGAGCGCAGAGCGCAGGCGCTGTCGCTGGACCGGCGGGTCCTGGCCGAGCTGCTGGGCCGGGAGGAGCTCCGCGAGCTCATCGACCCGGCGGTGCTCACCCAGCTCGAGCTGGACCTCCAGCTCCTGTCGGACGAACGGAAGATCCGGGGGCCCGACGCGCTGCACGACGCGCTGCGCACGCTCGGCGACCTGAGCGCCGAGGAGGCCCTGGGCCGAAGCGCCGACCCCGGCGCCGCGCTGGGGTGGCTCGACGACCTGGAGTCGGCGCACCGGGCCATACCGCTGCGGGTGGCCGGGCAGGAGCGCTGGACCGCGGCGGAGGACGCGTCACGGTTCCGCGACGCCCTGGGGGTGGCTTTGCCTCCGGGGATCCCCGCCGCGTTTCTGGAGCCGGTGGAGGACCCGCTGGGGGATGTGGTGGGACGCTTCGCGCGAACCCACGGGCCTTTCACGGAGGGCGAGCCGGCGGCCCGGCTGGGGCTGGGGGTCTCCGTGGTCAGGGACACGCTGCGCAGGCTGGCCGGCGATGGGCGTGTGGTGCGGGGAGAGTTCCGCCCCGGACGGGGGAGCGAGTGGGTGGACGCGGAAGTCCTGCGCCGTCTTCGTCGCCGGTCTATCGCCGTGCTCCGAAAGGAGGCCGAACCGGTTCCGCAGGAGGCGCTGGCCAGGTTCCTCCCGGCGTGGCAC
Organism: Actinomycetota bacterium; assembly: GCA_030774015.1. Taxonomy (NCBI): domain Bacteria; kingdom Bacillati; phylum Actinomycetota; species Actinomycetota bacterium. The sequence continues at coordinate 9,144 of JALYLZ010000101.1, forward strand.
GGCCTCGGGCGGTCCGGGCCATTCGCCTTTCACCTGGAGGCACTGCTGCGCGTCGTCGAGCATCTCCAGGGCGCGTTCGTCCCGGCGTCGGTCCTGGAGCAGCAGGTGCTGCGGGTGCGCCTGCCCGGCTACCAGCCGGCGCTCCTGGACCAGCTGTGCTCGGCCGGCGAGGTGGTATGGGCGGGGAGCGGCGCGATCGGGAGCGACGACGGCTGGGTCACGCTGCTGACGGCGGAGCAGGCCGTGGTGATGCTCCCCGAGCCGTCGGCCTCGGCGGAGGAGCTCTCGCCCGTCGCCGCGGGCATCCGTGATGCGTTGGCCAGTCGAGGTGCCCTGTTCTTCCGCCAGATCGTCGACGCGGTCGGGTCGATCGACGACCGGGAAGTGCTGCTTGGCCTGTGGGAGCTGGTCTGGGCCGGACTGGTCACGAACGACACGCTGGCGCCGCTTCGAGCCCTGGCAGCGGGAGGCACGCGTCCCCGCCGGGCCCCACGGCCGCGGCACGGCCGCCGGGGGCCGCCGCTGCCCTCGCGGATGGGGCCGCCCGCTGCGGGGGGCCGGTGGAGCCTGCTTCCCGACCGAACGGCCAACGCAACCGTACGGTTGCACGCGCTGGCCGGGCAGCTGCTGTCGCGCCATGGGGTGCTGACCCGCCCGGCCGTGGCGTCCGAGCGGGTCCCCGGCGCGTTCTCCGGGGTCTACCCGGTGCTCCGGGCGATGGAGGAGGCGGGGAGGGTCCGGCGCGGCTACTTCGTCGAAGGCCTGGGCGGGGCTCAGTTCGCCGTGGCGGGAGCGGTGGACCGGATGCGGTCGCTGGCCGAGCAGCCGCCGGTCCCGGAGACGCTGGTCCTGGCGGCGTGTGATCCGGCCAACCCGTACGGTGCGGCGCTGGCGTGGCCGGACCGCGGAGGCACCGAACCGGATCGGCCCGGCCACCGCCCCGGACGGAAGGCCGGCGCCGCGGTCGTGCTGGTGGACGGGCGCCTCGTGCTGTACGTGGAGAAGGGCGGCCGCACGGTCCTCACCTTCACCGACGAGCCGTCGTCGCTCCAGCCGGCGGTCGACGCCCTCACCCTGTCGGTGAGGGAAGGGTTCCTGGGCCGGATCGCGGTGGAACGGGCGGACGGCGGCGACGTGTTCGACACGCCTCTCGCCCTGCTGTTGGCGGAGGCCGGGTTCACGCTCTCGCCGCGCGGATTGCGGCTCCGCACCTAGCAAGGCCCGGCCGGTGCCCGAAGGCGACAACATCTACGCCCTGGCGGCCCGGCTGGACGCCGCGCTGGCGGGCCAGACGCTTCGCCGCACCGACTTCCGCCTTCCGTCTCTCGCCACCGCCGATCTGGCCGGCCAGGCCGTGGCGGGAGCCGCTGCGCGGGGCAAGCACTTGCTGGTTCGGACCGACGGCGGGCTCACCATTCACAGCCACCTCGAGATGGACGGCGCCTGGGAGCTGTTCCGGCCCGAGCGACCTTGGCGCGGTCCGGCCTTCGAGATCCGCGTGGTGCTGCACACCGATCCATGGACCGCGGTGGGCTACCGGCTTCCGGTCCTGGAGGTCCTGCCCACCGATCGGGAGGAGGAACGGCTCGCCCACCTGGGCCCGGACGTCCTGGGCCCGGACTGGGACGCGGCGGAGGCGCTGCGGCGCTTGGGGGGCGACCCCCGCCGCGAGGTCGGGGTCGCGCTGATCGACCAGCGGGTCATGGCTGGACCGGGCAACGTCTACAAGTGCGAGGCCCTGTTCCTGCGTGGAGTCCACCCGCGTGTGGCGGTCGGCGACGTCCCGGACCTCGAACGGCTGGTCGACATGGTCAAGCGCCTGATGGAGGCGAACCGCGACCGGCCGGCGCGTGTCACCACCGGCGACACCCGCCCCGGCCGCCGCCTGTGGGTGTACGGCCGGGCCGGCAAGCCCTGCCTGCGCTGCGGCACCCCCGTCCAGAGCATCCGCCAGGGGGCGAGCAGCCCGCCGAGCGCGTGACCTACTTCTGCCCATCCTGCCAACCGCAGCGGTCGTAGCCGGCGATCAGGCCTTCGACTTCGTGCAGGGCTTGCCGGCCGGGCAGGTCACCTTCAGGCCGGAGTCGAAGGTCGACGAGACCGAGCCGCCTGCTTCCTTCACGACATCCGTCGTGGGGAAGCCCAGCTTCCACGCGCCGCCGCGGGCCAGGAAGTAGTCGAGGACGCGGCCGTGGAGCTCGTGGGCGCCGGGACCGGCCTTGAAGTAGATGGCGCCGCCGTCGAATCGGGCGGTGCGGCCGCCCAGCTTGGGCAGGGTCTTCACCCCGGTCCGGGGAAGGCCCAGCACGCTCGCGTCCTCGCCGAGCGCAAGGTATTTCCCTTCGATCGAGCCGTGCAGCCACACCGTCGTGCCCGGGCCGTCGTTGCGGTAGATGGCGCCGTCGGCGAAGCGCTGGACGGCACCGCCGTCGACCTTCAGCCGGGCCGACGCCGGAAGGCCCGGCGCGCAGCCCAGGCGGTCGTACAGCCCGCGGATGTCGCCGGTCACGTTCCGGTTCGAGCCGATCCACACACGGTCGTCCAGCAACCCCAGGGCCGAGCGGAACTCGGCCCCGGAGAGGGTGATCCGACCCGACTTCCCGACGACGGTGATGGAGATGATCCGGCCGGACACGCCGCGGGTGACGCCCTCGAATCGCTGGACCGCCCCCAGGTCCGCGCCGGTCGCCGAACCGATGTCCGCGCCCATGGCCTTCGCCGTGAAGGTCCGCTCCCACACCCGGTTGGGGTTGGCGGGCGTGTAGTCGCCGGGGTCGCACACGCCCCGCAGGTAGGGGAGCGCGCTCCCGGGCCACACGTTCTCGTTGTTCTCGGTGAAGCCTCCGCTGGAGGAGGTGTAGTTCGCCTGGATCACCTTCCCCCCGAGCAGGACGACCTTGCCGGCCGTGGCGTTGACGGCCGCCACCCACCGCCCCCCGTCGGTGGCCGCCTCCTTGTCCCACCCCAGGTAGACTTGGTCGAGGGTGCTGGCGTACAGCCCGCAGTTGCAGCCAGGGAGGTGCTGCCCGACCTGGAGGACCTTCTCCACCGCGTAGGTCCGCGCCGCGATGGCCTGGGCCTGGAGCGCGGCCACGGGCCACTCGCTGGGGACCTCTCCCAGCCCGTACAGGTACTGCTCGGTGGGGACGTCGGCGACGGCCCGGAGGTGCTGGGCGCAGCCGTCGCACGCCGGGTACAGGTTCAGCTCGATCCAGCCGCGCGCGTAGGCGTGGCCGGCCTCCGCCAGGCGAACCCGGGAACCCAGCGGGTCGTACCGAACGAACAGGTCCTGGGAGGGCCCGCCCACGGGCACTCCCACGGGCTTTCCCTTGCCGTTGGTGATCCGGTAGTGCCCGTTCGAGATGTCGACGGTCCAGGTCGCGCCGTCCGGGACGGTCCCGACGAGGTCGCCGCTGTTCGGCTGGCCCAGCCGCAGCTCCACCTTTCCGCCCTCCGCCGCGAGGTGCAGCATCTTCCGGCCCTGGACCAGCCCGACCCGCAGCCGGTCGGGAGCCTTCGGCGTGGAGGCGACCCGCGTCCCGGAGTAAAAGTGGGTGAGGATCCGGGTGGCGCTCCAACCGTCCAGGGCCAGGCCGTACGCGCCGTACTGCGACAGGCCCACGCCATGGCCCCATCCCGAGCCGTACATCCGAAAGGTCTTCGCCTTACCGGCTGCGGTGGCCGCGGTGCTTGCGGTGTCCGTGGTGCTTGCGGTGTCCGTCGTGGCCGTGCCCGAGCCCGTGGAAGCGCTCACGCCGAGCGAGCCCCACACCAGCGAGGCGGCGGCGATGGCGGTGACCAGGAAGACGTGTCGGGTTCTCATTGGGGGCGTCGTACCGGGATCCGAAGGCCCGACCCGGCCTGTTGGGGGTCGGGAGGACATTTCACTTCAAAGGGACGGTTCCGACAACCACACGGCGGGCGCGGCGGTGTCGGGGGTGTGAACGTCCGGCCAACGGTCGGATCCTGTCCGTTTGTGAGCATCGATCCCCGGGTAGCGATTGGCCGCACGATCTCGCCCGCACACCAGGAGAAACGACGATGCACCTTCGCCGCATGCTCGTTCCCGCGCTGGCCGGCCTCCTCGTCCCGCTGCTCGTGCCGGCTCCCACCGCCGCGGCCTCCGCCTCGGCGCCGGCAACGTCCGCCCTCGCCGCCCACATCCAGCACGTCGTGGTGCTGATGCAGGAGAACCGCTCGTTCGACACGTACTTCGGCAAGCTGCATTACGAGGGGCAGCCCAAGACGGAGGCCGAGCCGCCCAACGCCTCCAACCCCAATCCGCTCGACCCGAGCGCTCCGCCCATCCGGGCGTTCCACAAGACCAACTACTGCGAGGTCGCGGACCTGGACCACTCGTAGAACGGGGCCCACGAGGAATGGGACAACGGGAAGGTGGACGGGTTCACCGCGGCGAACACGGTGTCCCAGGACCCCACGGGCAGCCGCACCATGGGCTACTACGACAAGCGCGACCTGCCCTTCTACTACGCGCTGTACAGCACGTTCGCCACCAGCGACCGGTACTTCTCGTCGGTGCTCAGCCAGACCTTCCCCAACCGGTTCTACCTGCTGGCGGGGACGTCGTTCAGCCACATCCGAAACGACCTCCCGCCGGCGGACGGGTTCACACAGCCCACCATCTTCAACCTGCTCGACGCCGCCGGGATCACGTGGCGCATCTACTACTCCCAGATCCCCTTCGCCTACGAGTTCTCCTACGTCCGCGACCACTCGGCCGGGCACGTCTTCCCGATCGACCAGTACTACACCGACGCGGCGGCCGGGGCGCTGCCGCAGGTGTCGTTCGTGGACCCGATCTTCGTCGCCCAGGCCAACGTGGAGACCGACGAGCACCCCGCCTCCAACATCCAGGTGGGGGAGCAGTTCGTCTCGCAGGTGACCAACGCGCTGTTCGCCAGCCCGAACTGGAGCTCCTCGGCGATGTTCCTGACCTACGACGAGAACGGTGGCTTCTACGACCACGTCGCGCCGCCGGCCGCGCCGGTGCCCGACGGCATCCCGCCCATGCTGGAGCCCGGTGACACGCCGGGGGCCTTCGACCGCTACGGGTTCCGGGTGCCGGTGGCGGTGATCTCGCCGTACACGAAACCGCACTACGTCTCGCACGTCGTGGAGGATCACACGTCCATCCTCCGGTTCATCGAGACGCGCTTCGGGCTGCCGGCCCTCACCAACCGCGACGGCAACGCGAACCCGATGCTCGAGTACTTCGACTTCTCGCACGCGGCGTTCGCGACGCCCCCCACGCTGCCGGCGGCACCGCTCGACCCGGCCCAGGTGGCGGCGTGCATGGCCGCACCTCCGCCCGGCGGGTTCTGAGCCTGCCCGGCCTCAGCCCACCCGCAGCGCGACCATGACGCCGTCGCGGGTGGGGACGATGGTGGAGAGGTAGCCCTCGTCGTCGGCGATCATCCGGTTGTGCCGGCGGATGGCCTCGGTCCACTCCGGCCGGTCGTCATCCTCGGCTGACCCCTCGACCACCCGCCCCGACCACAGCACGTTGTCGCAGATGTACAGGCCGCCCGGCCGGATGCGCTGGCGGGCGGCTTGCCACGCCTCCGGATACCCGTGCTTGTCGATGTCGCAGTACACGACGTCGAAGTCACCCTCGGTGGCCTGGAGCGACGCAACGGCGTCCCCGACGCGGAACCGCACCGGCCCGTCCAGCCCGGCCCGGCCCAGGTAGTCCATAGCCTTCCGTTCGTTGTCCGGGTCACCGTCGGTAAGGTGGAGCTCTCCCTCCGGTCCCACGGCCCGCGAGAACCAGTAGCCCGAATAGCCGAACCCCGAGCCGAGCTCGAACACCCGCCGCGCCCCGATGGCCCGAGCCAGGACCTCGATGGTGACGCCGACCAACCTCCCGATGATGGGGAAGTGCCGCTCCTCGCCTTCCCGTTCCATCTCCAGCAGCACGGCCTCGTCGTGCCGAGCGGCCAGCCCACGCATGTACTTCTCGATCGCCGGGTTGACGATGTCCATGTCCAGGCTCCATTTCTCCAGTGGAAGGTCGCACGGCATCCTAGTGGTGTGTCGCGGATTTGGTGATCCGGTCGAGGGTGGCTTGTCCGCGGGCGACTTTGTCGAGGATCTCGTCGGCGGGTTTGGTCCAGACGAAGGGCTCGGGGTTGTCGTTCCAGTGGGAGACCCAGCAGTCGATGCGGGTTTCGAGTTCGGCGACGGAGGTGAAGCTGGTGTTGGTCAAGGCTTTGCGGCTGAGCACGGAGAACCAGCACTCGACGAGGTTGAGCCATGACGAGCTGGTCGGGGTGAAGTGCAGGTGCCAGCGGCGGCGTTTCTTGTGGGCCAGCCAGTCACGGACAGGCTGGCTCTTGTGGGCCGACAGGTTGTCCAAGATGACGTGCAGCTCCAGGTCGGGGTCGACGTGCATGTCGATCCAGCGGAAGAACGCCAGCACGTCACGGCCGGTGTGGGAGCGGCGGGTGTCGTGCAGCACCTCCCCGGAGCCCACGTTCAGCGCGGCGAACAGGTCCAGGGTGCCGTTTCTCTTGTAGTCGTGGGTCATCGTCCCGGCCCGCCCCGGCACCATCGGCAGGGACGGCTGGGTGCGGTCCAGAGCCTGGACCTGGGTTTTCTCGTCGAAACAGAACACCGCTGCGGCAGCCGGCGGGTTCACGTACAGGCCGACCACGTCACGCAGCTTCGACTCGAAGCTCGGGTCTGTGGACAGCTTGAAGGTCTCCACCTTCCACGGCCGGATCCGCCGTGCCTGCCATATCCGGGCCACCGTGTCCTTGCCGATCCCGTACCGGGCCGCCATCGACCTCGTCGACCAGCACGCAGAGCCGTCCTCGGGCACCGTGCGCAACGTGTCATGCACGATCGCTTCCACAACATCGTCGCCGAGCACAACAGGGCGGCCACGCCCCGCCCGGATGCGCCCCACCGCAGCGGTTCCCTCCGCGGCGAACCGGCTACGCCACCGACGGACAGACTTCGGCGTGGACGCGCACCGACGAGCGATCTCGGCGTTCGAAACACCGTCCGTGGCCCACAACAACGCCTTGGCCTGGCGCACCTCCCGAGCCGGCGCGGTGTGCGAACGAGCAAGCCCCTCCAGCTCAGCCCGCTGTCCACCCGTCATCTCCAAAGCCCCAGCCGCAGCCACCGTCCCACCCACACTACAACAGATCACTATTTAAGCGACACATCGCCCGGTGTGGTGGACCCCATCGGCGGTACTCTTGCGAAATGCGACCCCTTCGGTACTCCATCAACGTCACATTGGACGGGTGCTGCGATCATCGTGCAGTCCCCGCGGACGAAGACTTGCATCGTCACGCGGTCGAGAACCTCAACCAGGCCGATGCCCTTCTCTTTGGCCGGGTGACTTACGAAATGATGGAATCAGCGTGGCGGCCGCCGGCGCCGACGGGAGCGAGACCTGATTGGATGGAGCCCTTCGCCCAGACGATCAACGCGGCAAAGAAGTACGTCGTGTCGAGCACCTTGGACCGGGTCGACTGGAACGCGGTGCTCGTGCGCGGTGATCTGGGGAAGGCCGTGTTGCAGCTCAAGCGGAAGTCGGGTAAGGGACTGTTCGTGGGAGGTGTGAGGCTCCCGCTGGCTTTGGCGGAGCTGGGATTGATCGATGAGTACGAGTTCGTGGTGCAGCCCAGGCTAGCGGGCCAAGGGCCGACGTTGTTCGCCGGGCTATCGAAGCATGTCGACTTGAAGCTCGTGAGCCGGCTGGAGTTCGGCTCGGGGGCAGTGGCGATGCGGTACGAGCCGAGACGGTAGCCATCGGGCTTGCTAGCCCGAGCCGGCCGCATCATGGAGCCCTGGTTCGCGGCTCTTGCGCGCCCCACCGCAGCGGTTCCCTCCCGCGGCGGCCCACAAC
>JALYLZ010000102.1 GCA_030774015.1 Actinomycetota bacterium
TCTGAGGCGGTCGCTCCATGGGCGCTCCGCCACACAATGAGGGCGCGGCGCATCGTCACGGAGGACGTCGTCCGACGACCCCGTCGAACGATCGAGGCGAGCTCCCGCTCCTCGTCGGCGGTGACAGGACGAACGAAGACAATGGGCGGTCGCCCGCGAGCCATGGCGCACCTCCTGGGGGAAGCAGCCCGACGGCTTCAGGAGTCATCGCCTGCAGCGTGCCACCGCTACATGGGACTTACAAGGATGTAATTACCCTACGCAGGATCGTCGCCGGCGCACTAGAGGACGAAGGGCAACCCGGGACGGACGGCGGGCTCGGGCAGGAGTCGGGCTAGGATCGAGAATCTGGGCCCGACGGCTCGCACCTCGATCTTTCCGTCGCTGACCCGGACCTCGTAGTCGGGCTGCGGTGCAGTCGCCGGACCCCGCACGATCGAGCCGTCCTCCAGCCGGAAGACGCTGAGGTGCCAGGGGCACCGAACCGTCCCGTCCTCGATCTTGCCCTTGTGAAGCGGGCCGCCACGGTGGCTGCATCGGTTCGCGATGCAGTACGCGGCGGCGGTCGGCGCGACCTTCGGCCTAGCCCTACACCGACGGCCAGGTCATGCCGAAGACTGACGGTGCGATGTTCGTCCCGCGATTCCGTCCGTGGACGCGAGCCGCCGTGCTGGCGTCCCTGCTCGCCGTGCTGGCACAGGCCTGCAACCCCACCAGCGGGACCACCAGGTCCACCTCCCCCACGCCGGCTCCTCCCGTCACGTCTTCCCCCACTCCGGTGGACCAGGACGTCCTGGCCGGCCGTCTGGCCCAGGAAACCCTCGATCCGGACACCGGGGCCGACGCGGTGGCCCGGATCCTGACCCTGTCCGGGATTCCCGTCGTCTCGGCCCGCGACGGGTCCCTGCTCAACCAACCGGCCTCGCCGACCTTCATCGACGCCTACGTCTACGACGTCCAGCTCCCGATGCTCGCGGACGCCCTCCAGTCGAACCGGACCTGGTTCCTGGAGGACCTGTGGGACGTCCCCACCTACCTGCTGCCGCTGGTGGCCCAGCCGTTGCTCGACCAGGACCGGTTCGCACAGGCCATCCAGCGGTGGGTCCAGAACGCGCTGGCCGACCCGACCGCTCCCGGGGCCTTTCCCGCGCTGGTGTTCCGCCAGCTGAGCGAGGCGCACTCCCCGCCCCAGAACGTGTTCTTCCACCTCGACCCCGACAGCTTCCGGCTGGACCCGATCCAGTTCGCCATCCTGGCCGCCCAGGTCATGAGCCGGGTCGGCCACATCCAGAGCACCGCGAGTCCCTCACCGGGCACGTGCGCCGTGGTGGTGGCCGCGCCGACTCCGGTGGCCGGGATCGGGGCGGGGCTCCGGCTGGCCTCCGTGGCCGGGCACCAGGCCGCGGTGATCCGGAACGTCCTGCGCGCGCACGGCCTGCTGGAAGCGGGCGGCGACCTGGTGGCGGACCTCCTCCTCCTGGCGGGGATCCACTTCGACGCCACCGCATCCGCGGGTCAGCGGATCCATGCGCCGAAGGCTCCGGACGACGCCAGCCGCCGGTACGACTACACGGCGACCCTTCGGTTCGACTCGTCGATGGCCGGCCAGACGATCGCCTGCGGCGGCCTGTCCGGGATCGAGCTCCCGAAGGCGGGGCCGGTGCGGGGCTGGACGATCGAGTGGACGGTCGTGCAGGACGACCACCTGGTCGCCCCCGCGGGGCGCGAGCAGGCAGAGAAGCTGGCCGGCGGCGGAGTGCACGGCGAGCTCGGGTCGTCCGGCGAGACCACCGGGCCGGATGGGATCTCGACCCTCCGGATGCTGGTGAGCCTGGACGCCGGGTGCCCGGGATCGCCGAACTGCGCGGCCGGACCGCCGGTCACCGGAACGGTGAACGCCTTCGCCCTGATCGACATGAAGCGGACCTCGGGGCCGTTCACACTGGAGACCCTCCTCACGGACTTCCCGCGCGTGGCGGCGCCGCCCCTGGGGCTGGCGCTCCGGTGGCGTGACGCCGCCCTCGGCGAGATCGGACTTCCGGTCGCGTTCCGGGCCATGACTGTCAGCCACCACCTGCCGGTGGGCTGAACCCGGCGAGACCGGCGAGGAGGCCGGCATTCGGGCTCAGGCCGGCCGCAGGACCTGGAGGGACTCGGGCAGGTAGGGGTGCAGGACTTCGGGAACCCGGACCGAGCCGTCCTGCTGCTGGTGGTTCTCGAGGATCGCGATCAGGGTCCGCCCGATGGCCACCGCAGTGCCGTTCAGCGTGTGCACCGGCCGGTTCCCCTCCGCACGCCGCTCGCGCACGCCGAGCCGGCGGGCCTGGTAGTCGGTGCAGTTCGAGCACGACGTGACCTCCCGGTACCGATCCTGGCCCGGGAACCACGCTTCGAGGTCGAGCTTCTTGGCCGCGGAGGCCCCCAGCTCGCCGGTGCACACGTTCACCACTCGGTAGGCCAGTCCCAGGCCGGCCACGATGTCCTCCTGGATCGAGACCAGGAAGTCGTGCTCGTCCCAGGATCGCTCGGGCGCGCAGAAGCTGAACATCTCGACCTTGTCGAACTGGTGCAGGCGGAAGATGCCGCGGGTGTCCTTGCCGTAGGTCCCGGCCTCCCGCCGAAAGCACGTCGAGTAGCCCGCGTACCGGATCGGCAATGCGTCCTGCTCCAGGATCTCGTCCGCGTGGAACGAGGCCAGCGGCACCTCGGAGGTCCCCACCAGGTACAGGTCGTCCTCCCGGGTGACGTACAGCTGCGCCTCGTCGGTCGGCAGGAACCCGGTGCCGAACATGGCCTCCTCCCGCACCAGCACCGGCGGGATCACCGGGACGAAGCCGTGGGCGGTCACGCGGTCGAGGGCGTAGCGGACCAGCGCGAACTGGAGCCACACCGATGGCCCCAGCAGGTAGGCGAACCGGGACCCCGACGTCCGGGCGGCCCGTTCCGTGTCCAGCGCGCCCAGTGCCTCCCCCAGCTCCACGTGGTCCTTCACCGGGAAGGGGAAGGAGGGCGGCTCGCCCACCACTCGTTCCACCGTGTTGTCCTCGTCGCCCTGGCCGTCGGGCGTGGACTGGTGAGGGACGTTCGGCAGCCGGGCCAGCAGCGCGTCCACCTCGTCGGTCACGTCCTGGAGGCGGGGCTCGAGCTCCTTCAGCCGGCTGGACGCATGCGCAGCCTGTTCCAGCAGGGCCTCACGAGCCTCCTGTGAGGAACGGCCGATCTCCTTCGAGATCCGGTTCTGCTCCGCCCGCAGCCCCTCGACCTGGACCTTCAGGGCACGATGCTCGGCGTCCAGATTCAGCAGGCGGTCGAGGTCATCGGCGGCGCCCCGGCGGGCCAGGCCGACCCGAAAGGGGCCGGGATCCTCGCGAATGGCCCTGAGGTCGAGCATGGCACACAGCATGCCAGAACAGCGCCAACGAACCGCGCGAGGCGGCGGGGTCGAGCCGGTGCTAGGTGACTCTGGCCCGCTCCGACGACGCCTCGGAAGAAGGGGTGGGCGTCTTGGCCGGCTCCGCCCCGTGAGCGTTGCCGGCCGGGGCCGTGGAGGTTCCCGCGGCCGGGACCGCGGTGTGCGCGGCGTGCTCCTGGTCCATCATGCTCTGGCCGCAGAAGATGCCGCCCTCCTGGATCACCAGGACCTTCGACGTGACGTTCCCGTCGATGCGGCCGCCCCGGGCCAGCTCGGCCTTCCCCTTGACGAAGATGTTCCCCTTGAACCGACCGGCCACCGTCACGCTGTCCGCACGGATGTCCGCTTCCACCTGGCTCTGGGGGCTGAGCATGACGTCGCCCTCGGCGTTGATCTGGCCCTTCACCGCCCCGTCGATTCGGAGCGACCCCGCCGAGACCAGCGTGCCCTCGAGCTTCGCACCCTGGCCGACCACCGTGACCTCACCCTCTGCCGCCATGGACCGGACCTCCTGTTCCCTGATGAGCGGGGCCGGTGCGTCCGGCCCAGCTCCCGCGTCGTCTCGTCTGCGCATCATCCAGCCTCCAGGATCTGGCGCCGCCCGGTGAGGGCGTCGCGGATGGCCTGCTCCTCCTCCTCGGAGAGGTTGTACTCGCTGGTGCCACGGCGGACCGGCTTCGCGTACACCCGGGTGTCCTGCCGTCCGTTGATCGAGGTGACCACCACGCCATCCCCTTGCGCGTCCAGCAGGGCGCACGAGAACGACAGCCGGCCGCCCATGTCCTCGAACGCGTCGTAGCGAATGAGCGCGACGTTCTGGACGGCGCCGGCCAGCACCTCCGACAGGCGCGCGTCCTCCGCCGCCAGCCGGCCGACGGCGGCGTCCAGCCGCTGCATGGTGCGGGCGTGCCCCTCCAGGATCCCCCGAAGCGTCTCGTCCATCACGATGGGGACGCGCTCAGGCGGCCGGCGGCGCCGGCCGGCGCCAGACGCCAGGATGAACAGCGCCAGCACGTCCAGCCCCAGAGCGACCAGGACGAGGAGGGTCAGGATCTTCGAGGAAAAGGCCAACTCTTCAGCTGCCCCGGGTCAGAAAAATGGGCATCTACCTGCCCTGAAGGACGAAGTATACAATGGCGCCTCCCGTGGACGAACGATCGTTGACACAACTTCTTCGAGGGGTCGCGGAGGGCGACCGGACGGTGGACGACGCCCTCGAAGAGCTCCGGAACTTGCCCTACGAGGGTCTCGCCGGGGCCCGCATCGACCATCACCGGGAGCTCCGGACCGGCCAGGCCGAGGCCGTCTTCGCTCCGGGCAAGACCCTGGAACAGGTTCGGGCCGCCGCCGCGGCCCTGGTGCAGCGCACGACCGGGCCGGTGTTCGTGACCAGGGCCACGCCCGAGCAGTTCCACGCCGTGCGGGAGGTCGTCCCGGCCGCCGAATACCATCCGCGCTCCGGCCTGGTCGTGGCCAAGCGGGGCGGGAACGGCTCGGTGCTCGGATCGGTCGCCGTGGTGTCGGCGGGAACGTCCGACCAGCCGGTTGCCGAGGAGGCCTCCGCCACCGCGTCGGCCCTGGCCATGTCCGTGGACCTGATCGAGGACGTCGGTGTGGCCGGCATCCACCGGCTCCTGGACCAGCGGGAACGGATCGACACGGCCGACTGCGTGGTGGTGGTGGCCGGCATGGAAGGTGCCCTCCCGTCGGTGGTCGCCGGGCTCACCTCCCGTCCGGTGATCGCGGTCCCGACCAGCGTCGGCTACGGGGCCTCCTTCGAGGGTCTGGCCGCGTTGCTGGCTATGCTGTCCTCCTGCGCGCCCGGGATCGCCGTGGTCAACATCGACAACGGCTTCGGCGCTGCGCTGGTCGCCCACCGGATCCTGCGGACGCGGGCCGCGGATCGGACCTAGCGGAGTGCGGATCGCCTACTTCGACTGCATCGCCGGGATCTCCGGCGACATGGCCCTGGGAGCGCTGCTCGACGCCGGCGCGGACTTCGACGAGATTCGCAGGCAGCTGTCGTCGCTCCCGGTCGAGCCGTTCGACTTCGAGCTGGAGGAGGTCGAGACCTTCGGGATCCGGGCCACCCAGGTCACGGTCCGGGCCCGGGCCAGTGGGATCATCCGGACCTACGCCAGCATCCGGGCCCTGCTCGACGCGGCCGACCTGACCCCGGACGTCCGCCACACCGCCCAGCGCGTGTTCCGGCGCCTGGCGGAGGCCGAGGCGAAGGTCCACCATAAGGAAGTCGACCTGGTCACGTTCCACGAGATCGGCGCCGTGGACTCGATCGTCGATATCACCGGGACCGCCGTGGCGCTCTCGGTGCTTGGCATCGAGCGCGTGTTCGCCTCGCCGGTGCCAACCGGACTCGGGATGATGAGGACGGAGCACGGCGCGATGCCCATCCCGGGCCCGGCCGTGGTGGAGCTGCTCCGGGGAGCGCCGATGTACTCCCGCGGCGTCCCCGTCGAGCTGGTCACGCCCACCGGGGCGGCGATCCTGTCGGCCCTGGCGGAGGGATACGGGGACCTCCCGCTCATGCGCGTGGAGTCCGTGGGGTACGGCGTGGGCTCGCACCGGCTGGACTTCCCGAACATCCTGCGGGTGATGGTGGGAACCGAGGAGGAAACACACCGCCACGCGCCCTCGCCCGAGCAGCAGTCCGGCGACGTGATGCTCGAGACCAACATCGACGACCTGAACCCGGAGCTCTACGAGTACGTGATGGAGCGGCTGTTCGCCGCGGGGGCCCAGGACGCGTGGCTGACCCCGATCGTCATGAAGAAGAGCCGTCCGGCGGTGACGGTTTCCGTCCTGTGCTCCGCGGAGCGAGCCGAGGGAATCCGCTCGGTGCTGTTCCGTGAGACCGGCACGCTGGGGATTCGGGCGGTCATGGTTTCCAAGGAAGCCCTCGACCGGGAGCTGATGAAGGTCGAGACCTCCCACGGCCCGGTCGCCGTGAAGGTCGGGTTCCTCGAGGGGCAGGCGGTGACGGTGGCGCCGGAGTTCGAGGACTGCACACGGGCGGCCCGAGAGGCCGGGGTCCCGGCCCGGGACGTGTACGAGGAAGCGCTGCGCCTGGCCCGCGAGGAACTGGACCGGAGCTGAGGGGCTGAGGGCGTCGTCGTGAGGGCCACCATGCTGTTGGCCGACTTCGTCCAGGCCGTCCAGGGCAAGCTCTACGTCCTGGGCGGCGGATGGTCCGTGACCGGCCCGGGGGCCGTGCAGATGGGCATCGCGGTGAAGATCGAGGTGCCCTGGGACGAGGCCAACGTCCAGCACGCGTTCCGGCTCATGCTGGTGGACGGGGACGAGCGGCCGGTGCCGGTCCCCGGCGGCGACCAGCCGGTCCAGGTGGAAGGGCAGTTCGAGGTGGGCCGGCCGCCGGGGCTGAAGCCCGGCACGCCGCTCGACTTCGCCATCGCCGTGAACGTGCCGGCGCTTCCGCTGGCCCCCGACAGCCGCTACGTGTGGCGGCTGCTGATCGACGGGGAATCCGACGAGGACTGGTACGTCGCCTTCACCACGCGACCCGGGGCGCCCCAAACGGGGGCCTGAACTCGGGTTCCGCTGCGCGATGGCCTGTTACGACCAGGACTCGCCCACGCGCTGGCTGATCTCGAAGACGTTCCCCTCGGGGTCTGCGAAGTAACACCAGTAGCCGCCCGAGTCGGGGCCGCCGTCGATGTCGGTGAGCGGCGTCGCGCCGCGGGCGATCATCTCCTGGCGAGCGGCGTGGATGTCGTCCACCGCGAACCCGGTCTGGAACCGGGGCCGGTCGTAGTGGGGCTCGTCGGAGCGCTGGAGGACCTCCAGCATGTTCGGCCACCCCATGTCGAACTGCACCCAGCCGTCGCCGGCGTCCAGCTCCCGGAGCCCCAGGATGTCCCGGTAGAACCTCCGCTGCGCCTCCAGGTCCTCCGCCACCACACCGATCCAGTTCGGCCACCTCAGCTCCAGCGCTGCCACGTTCGACCTCCTTCGAGCTCTGACCCTCAAACGCCGACCCTTACATGATTACGGAATTCGGTGCTAGCCTCGGTTGCGTGACCGATCTGCGGTTACTGGATGCCATTGTGGGGGAGCAGCAGCCTCCCGGCATGGGCGAGCCCGGGGAGGACGAAGCCCTCGACGCCTACTCGCGCGTGGTGGTACGGGTGGCCGAGCTGCTGTCTCCGTCCGTGGCCAACCTCCGCGTGTGGAAGCGGCTCGGTGGACGTGGGCGCATCGAGGGCGGGGGCAGCGCGGTGGCGGTCACCCCCGATGGATTCCTGCTCACCTCGGCTCACGTGGTGACCGGGACCGACCGCGGCATCGCCACGTTCGTGGACGGACGCGAGCTCGACCTGGAGATCGTGGGCACCGACCCGCTCTCGGATCTCGCGGTGGTGCGGACGTCGGGCTCGGAGCTCACCCCCGCGGTCCTCGGCGACGCGGCACACCTCCGGGTGGGCCAGCTGGTGGTGGCCATGGGGAACCCGTTCGGGTTCGCCGGCTCGGTCACGGCTGGAGTGGTGAGCGCGCTGGGCCGGTCGATCCCCACCCGGGTGGGCTCGGCCACGAGGCTGGTGGAGAACGTGATCCAGACGGACGCCGCACTGCACCCTGGGAACTCGGGGGGCGCGCTGGCGGAGAGCACGGGACGGCTGATCGGGATCAACACCGCCGTCATCGGGCCGGGGATGGGGCAGGGACTCGGGCTGGCCATCCCCATCAACGACGCCACCCGTCGCATCGTGGCCGCGTTGATGACCGACGGGCAGGTCCGGCGGGCCTACCTCGGCATCGCCGGCGGACCGCGGCCGCTGCCGCCGCGCGTGGCCGCCGACGTCGGACGGCAGCGCGGGATCGAGATCGTGGAGATCGTTCCCGGAAGCCCCGCCGCCCGGGCCGGCATCCGTTCCGAGGACCTCCTGGTCGAGGTCGACGCCACCCCGGTCGAAGGCATGGACGACCTCCAGCGGCTCATGGACGGCTCCGCGATCGGGCGCACCATGCCCATCCGGATCTACCGCCAGGGACGCACGCTGACGCTCGACGTGACCCCGGCCGAGCTCTCGGCCTGACAGGCCTGAGTCGCCGCCGGTCGCTCAGCGCTCCTTCGCTACCAGACCCTCCTGCACCCGCTCGATGTCCTGCTGGTACTTCAACAACAGGGAGAGCGTGTCGCGGGTGACCTCGCCGTCCACCCGGTCCATGCCGAGCAGCAGGAGCGTCCGGGCCCAGTCGAGCGTCTCCGACACCGAAGGCGGCTTCTTGAGGTCGAACCCCCGGATGGTCCGGACGATCCGCGCGATCTGCTCCGCGAAGCCGTCGTCGATCCCGGGTACCCGGGCCAGGATGATCTCCCGCTCGCGTTCCACAGTCGGATAGTCCATGTGCAGGAACAGGCACCGCCGCTTCAGGGCCTCGGACAGCTCGCGCGTGTTGTTCGAGGTGAGGACGACGAAGGGCTGACTGCTGGCGCGGACCGTCCCCATCTCCGGGATGGACACCTGCCAGTCGGACAGGACCTCGAGCAGCAGCGCTTCGGTCTCCACCTCCAGCCGGTCGATCTCATCGATCAGGAGCACCACCGGCGACGGCGAGCGAATGGCCGTGAGCAGCGGCCGGGACAACAGGAAGTCCTCGCTGAAGATGTCCTGCTCCACCCGGTCCCAGTCGAGCTCCCCGGAGTCGGCCTGGATCCGGAGGAGCTGCTTCTTGTAGTTCCATTCATACAGCGCCTTGGCTTCGTCCAGCCCCTCGTAGCACTGGAGCCGGATCAACGGGTGCCCGGTGGCCTCGGACACCGCCTTGGCCAGCTCCGTCTTGCCCACACCCGCCGGCCCCTCGCACAGGACCGGCTTGTCGAGATGGTCGGCCAGGTAGATCGTGACGGCGAGGTGGTCGTCCGCGAGGTACCGGGCGGCCGCCAGCCGCTCCTTGACCTCGGCGGGCGAGCCGAACCGGTGCGTCGCATCCGTCCGGCCGTTCATGGCGGCTCCATCTTCCGCCGGCCCGGGTCGGACGTCATCCACTCCGGGCAGAGCATCACCAGGACGGCCACCGCGCCCAGGATGATCAAGTACAGCCGCTGCCCTGTGCCATCTCCCTCCCCCGTTCGGCTCATGGACCTCGTCGCCTCGGCGCCAGCGCGCGTCGCGCGAGGGTCCGTTTCAGCTCCCGGTGGCCACCCTGGCCTCGCGGGCGGGCCGCCGCCCCTCGAAGGCGTCTCGGAGCAGCGACAACACGTCCTCCGTCGTGACCGGGCGTGGATTCCACGGCGGCGGCTCCGAAGCCAGCCGCGCGGCTTCCTCCAGGTCTGCCTCCCGCATCCCCAGGGCGGCGAGGCTGGTCGGCGCGTCGATCGAGACGCTGAAGTCGAACAGCCCCTCGGCCGCGTCCTCCGCCCCCAGGGCCCGGGCCGCCCGGTCCAGCGCGTCCGGGACCGCGGGCTGGTTGAACCGGGCCGCGTGGGGCAGGATCACCGAGTTCACCTCGCCGTGGGCCAGGGCGTAGGTCCCACCCAGCACGTGGCAGATCCGGTGGTGCAGCGCCATCCCCACCACGCCCAATGCGGCGCCAGCCAGGTACGCCCCGTACAACGCCTCGCTCCGAGCGTCGAGGTCGCCCGGGACCTGAACGGACCCGCCGATGCCGCGAACCAGGGCCCGGATGCCCTCCTCGGCCATCAGCGACGTGATCGGGTTGGCGTCCTTCGCGTACAGCGCCTCGACGCAGTGCGCCAGCGCGTTCATCCCGCTCGGCCCGGTCACCGACGGGGGAAGCGTTGCCGTGAGCGCGGGATCGTAGACGACGGTCTTCGGCAGGACCCGCAGGTCCCGGCCCGTTCGCTTCAACCCGTCGGACGTGATCCCGTAGATGGGGGTCATCTCCGAGCCCGCGTACGTCGTGGGGATGGCGATGGTGGGAACCCCGGTCTCCAGGGCGATGACCTTTCCGAAGCCGGTGGTCGAGCCGCCGCCCACGGTGACCACGCAGTCGGCGCCGTTCCGCGTCGCCACCTCGTTCGCCTGGTGCACCGCCTCGATCGGGACATGCTGCTGGACGTCGGAGAAGACTCCGGCGAACCGTTCACCGAGGTGCTCGGCGAGCTCGTCGGCCACGGGCTTGGTCATCGGGTCGGTGACGATCAGGACCCGCGAGGCGCCCAGGCGTTCGACCTCGTCCGGCAGCGCCATTACCGAGCCGACGCCGAACACGACCCGCCCGGGGAGCGCGTCGTACGTGAACGCCCTCATCCCAACGGCCGGGAGGGGTCCCGGCCCCCATCGGACAGCCAGGGGTATCGGTCGGTGTCCAGGCCGGCGTAGTCCGGGTCCAGGTAGATGAAGCAGCGCTGGATCACGAAGTCGCGGACCTCGAAGACGTCGCACCACCGGCCGGCGTGGGTGACCCCGGCCCGCCATTCGCCGTCCACGTGCTCGCCGGAGCTGGTGCCCTCGCAGGCGAACAGGTCGGTCCCGGTCATGATCCAGTTGAAGTCCGCGTAGTTGTGCTTGATGGACTTGTAGCGGGCCCCCACGTCGCCGAACATCCGGCCGATCTGGTCCTTCCCCTCGGCGAGCCCCCACTTCGGGAAGTAGACCTGGGCGTCGTCGGCGAAGAGGTCCAGGATGCTCTCGCCGCTGGAGGTCACCCCGCCGGCGTCGAAGGCCTTGAGGTACTCGAGCGCCACCGACTTCCGCTGCTCGTCGGTCATCGTTTCCTTGATCACCGCCATCGCCATCTCCCTCAGGGCCGTGGATACCAGGGCGCCAGGTCGGCGTCGACGTTCACCCACACCGACCTGGACTCCGTGTACTCGTGCATGGCCTCGAACCCCATCTCCCGGCCGTAGCCGGAGTTGCGGATGCCGCCGAACGGCGACCCCGGGTTCACGCGCTTGTAGGAGTTGATCCAGACCATGCCGCTCTCCATGGCCTGGGCCACCCGGTGAGCCCGCTGGAGGTCGCGGGTCCACAGCCCGCCGCCCAGGCCGTAGTCCGTCGCGTTCGCGATCCGGAGCGCCTCCGCCTCGTCGCGGAAGGTGGTCACGGTGACGAATGGGCCGAACACCTCCTCCCGGCACACCCGGTCCTCCAGCCCCGCCCGCACGACGGTGGGCTCGAAGTAGCAGCCGGCCTGGAGAGTCGGGTCGTCCGGGGCGTGGCCACCCGAGAGGATCTCCCCGCCCTCGTCGAGCGCGATCTTCACGTAGCCCAGGACGCGGTCCCGATGCTCCGGAGAGGTCAGCGGCCCCATCTCGGTCTGGGGGTCGAGCGGGTCGCCGATCCGGATGGAGCGCGCCAGGGCCACGAACCGTCCCACGAACTCCTCCGCGATCGCCTCGTGCAGCAGCAGACGAGACCCGGCGATGCACGCCTGGCCCTGGTTGTGGAAGATCGCGAAGGCGGAGCCGTTGACCGCGGCCGTGAGGTCCGCGTCGTCGAACACGACGTTCGCGCCCTTGCCGCCCAGCTCGAGCTGCACCCGCTTGAGGTTGCCGGCCGACGCCGCAACGATCGTGCGCCCGACCTCCGTCGACCCGGTGAAGGCGATCTTCTGGATGCCGGGGTGGGCGGCCAGATGCGCGCCGGCAACATGGCCGAACCCGGGAAGGATGTTGATCACACCCGGTGGGAACCCCACCTCTACCGTCAGCTCGGCCAGGCGAAGCGAGGACAGCGGCGTCAGCTCCGCCGGCTTGAACACGACCGTGTTCCCTGCCGCCAGGGCTGGCCCCATCTTCCAGCTGGTGAACATGAGCGGGAAGTTCCACGGGACGATCTGCCCGATCACACCGAGGGGCCGTCGGAGCACGTAGTTCAGGAATCCGGGCTCCACGGGAACGACGGTGCCCTGGAGCTTGTCGGCCATCCCGCCGAAGTACCGGAACGTGGCCGCTGTTCGGGGAACGTCGAGCCGGCTCGAGTCGCGGATGGGATGCCCGGTGTCGAGGGTTTCGAGCCGGGCTAGCTCCTCGGCGTGGGCCTCGATGGCATCAGCCAGCCTCAGCAGCAGGCGGCCGCGTTCCGAGGCCTGGGTGGAGCTCCAGGCGGGGAACGCCGAGCGAGCCGCATCGACGGCGCGGTCGACGTCTGGGGGCCTCGCCTCGGCGACGTCGGCCAGCTTCGACCCGTCATGGGGGTTGAACACCTCGAAGCTCCGCCCGTCGATCGAGTCGACGAACTCGCCTCCGATGAAGAGCCTGTCCTGCACCCGGCCCCCTTCGGCCTCTCGACTGCCCGGGGGGGTCCCGGGCCCGGCCCGCGGCCCGCTTAGAAGTCCACCGCGACCGGCGGGAGCTTTCCGGACGAGAGCAGCTCGGGCAGGTCCGGGTTCGCGTTCTCCCACACCAGCAGCATCGACCGCTTGGGCGCGTATCCCTGGTGACGGATGTCGGCGGGCATCGACGCCACGTCGCCGGGCTTCATGACCACGTTGGCGCGCGCGGTCCCGGTGTCCCGGTCCTCGACGTTCCACCAGATCTCGTCGGAAAGCTGGATGAACCACTCCACCCGGTCGTTGCCGTGGATGATCGGCAGGATGTACTCCTCGGTGGTGGGGCAGGCAAGGCTTTCCTTGCAGGCCGCCACCACGGACGGGTTCCAGGTCACGTCCGAGCGCGACAGGTAGGCGAACAGGTTGAACGCCGCCACCTCGTCCTCGAAGCCGGGCTCGGGGCGCACCTTTGGCTCGTCCTGCGGCACGTCCAGGAAGTGCCGGTTGATGGGGAAGCCGCTGTCGTCGGTGCGGATCGGCTCGTCGCCGGGGACGCTCACCATCCGCTGCGCGGTGACCCGATGCCGCGTGATGGCCTTGCGGTTGTCGCCGCGCTTCGGCCCGAAGGCGCTCCCGGTCTCGGTGGGGCTGGCGAACGGGTCGAACCCCTCGTTCGTCCAATCGTCGAGCATGGCCTTGAACGTCTCGCCGATGAGCTCGGTCGGGAAGTTCTCGAGGTGGTCCAGCTCGGCCTTCCGGTACGCGTCGTTGTAGCGGCCGGCGAACAGGTCCACCGTCCCATAGTGGTTGACGGTCCCGATGACCCCGTCGAAGTTCACGATGCCGTAGAAGAACTGCCAGGCCACGTCGCGCTGAAGCGCCTTCAGGAACGTGTCCGCCGACATCACGTGGCTGCCGGTGGGCCAGCGCACGTACACGAAGTACTCATTGCGCGAGAACTCGAACTCGCCGAGCCGGAACGTCCGGTAGCCGTGCTCGTTTGGCTCGCTCGCCTCCACCTTGACGCTCAGGATGGTCTCTACGGCCATGACGTCTCCCTCCTGCTCGCCTTCATGCTCACCGGCGCCGATGATGCTCCGTCGATCCCATCATGGGCTCGTGATGCAGATCTCGGCCCATTTGAACACCGTGTCCTCGCCCTCGACGGTCTGCATCAAAACGACGCCAACGCCATCGCAGTGGAACCGGTAGGCCGAGTTGGCCGGCAGGAGCGCCATGTGGCCACGGCGAGCCCGGATGGACCCCATCTTCTGCCCAACGGGCTCGCCGTCCAGGGCGACCGAGCCTTCCTTCTCGGGCGGGACACGTGGCTCGTCCAGCTTGACCAGCCTGATCTCTACCTCACCGTCCATGACCAGCGCGAACTCGTCATGCGCACAGGTTCGCCACTCGGACGTCCCTTCGGCGCGAATCACCTCGAGGACGTACTCCATGTTCTTGGCCACGGCGACCTTCTCGTAGGGCTTCGAGGTGGACGCGACCTCGAACATGTTGGAGTACGTATAGTGCTTGGGATCGTCGTCGATGATCTCGAGCGTCCCCTTCTCGTAGCTGTCGAGAGACCCGAACCTGGTCGCGTATGTGGTCACGGCTCTACCCCCGGTTGCTCTCGCACCGCCTGTCGGGCCTAGAATCACTTCCCGGCAGAACGCGTATTGCGTTCGCCATGCGAACTCTTGTACGTTCTACGAAATCGGATTCTGCTCCGGAGGGTTCCAACGTGTCAAGCGTGGTACGCAGCACCGAGTTCGTGCAATCGCTGGAGCGAGGGCTCTCGGTCATCACGACGTTCAGCCGGGACACGCCGGCCCTCACGCTGTCGGAGATCGCCGACCGAACCGGACTGACCAGGGCCGCCGCCCGTCGCTTCCTGCTGACGCTGAGAGACCTCGGCTACGTGGAGAGCGATGGCCGGCTGTTCTCGCTTCGTCCCCGTGTCCTGGAGCTCGGCTACTCGTATCTCGCGTCGCTCCCGGTCTGGGAGATCGCTAGGCCCCGGCTAGAGGAGCTGGCCGACAAGGTCCAGGAGACTACCTCGGCGTCGGTCCTGGACGGCACGGACATCGTCTTCGTGGCTCGGGTCGAGACCAAGCGGATCATGAGCATGACCCTCGGGGTGGGGTCGCGGCTCCCCGCGTGGGCGACCGCGATGGGAAGGGTCCTGCTGGCCGATCTCCCCTCCGAGCAGCTCGACGACTACTTCCAGAAGACGCAGCGGGCCCCGCTCAACGAGCGGACCGTCACCGAGGAGGCCAGGCTGCGCGAGATCATCGACCAGGCCCGGACCGACGGATGGACCCTGGTCGACCAGGAGGTCGAGGAGGGCGTCCGCTCCCTGGCCGTGCCGCTGCGAAACCCGAACGGCCGCACCGAGGCCGCCCTCACCGTGTGCTCGCATGCATTCCGGGTCAGCGTCGAGCGCATCCTGGAGGAGTTCCTGCCGCTCGTCACCGAGACCTCCGAGCGGATCACCGCCGACCTCGTTCGCCGCTGACGGATCCGCCCTCGATCCCCCTCCCGTCCCTGTCGGAATCCTGCCTCGTCGTCGCCTTGACAAGGCCGTCGGGCCCTCGCATAGTTCGGCCGTATCGGAACGCGCACAGGTGTTCGGATACCGAACACAGGGGAAAGGGGGTGGAAGCGGCACGACGCGGTGGCGTTGCCATTCAGGACCGGTACCTGAAGCCTGATAGGGGGCAGCATGGCCACGATGGCCTCAAGAGAAACGGATCGAAGGGCCGACTCGCTCGTCTTCCCGATGACAGCGGCGAAGGGCCAGTTGGTGACGGCGCTGGTCGCGGGCTTCGTGGCGACGCACATCGCCACGGTCAGCGGCTACTGGTTCCACGGGGTCGGCCTCCCCGACCTCGGATGGCCGAACTTCAACGGCATCCTCTTGCTCGGTCTGAAGGCGAGTCCCGTCGCGCAGTTCTGGTCGGGAGCCGTCTTCCACTTCCTGACCGGCATGTGCTTCTCGCTGTTCTATGCGTTCATCCTCCACCCGCGGCTCACCCGGTGGCCGAACACGACGGCCGGCAACCTCACCAAGGCGCTGCTGTTCGCCATGGTGCTCGCCACCATCAGCGCGATCTGGTGGGTGCCGCAGCTGTTCAACTCGGTGTTCGGGTTCGACTTCGGGTTCTTCAGCCAGAACCTCGGCAAGTTCCTCCAGGTGTCGGCGTGGAAGGCGGTTTTGGGCATCTACGTCTGGCACATCATCTACGGGGTCAACCTGGGACTGATCTACAACCCGAGGCCCGCAGAGGCCTAGCCGATCGACCCAAGCGAGGGTCCGGGCTCCCCCGGGCCCTCGCTGCTCGTCAGGCCGGGTCGGGCGGCCGTGAGGTCCGGCCACCCCAAGTCGCCGGTGGATCGGGAGACTTCGACTTCGGTGAACCCGGCGCAAGGACGTCCACACTCCCAACCACCATCGCCGTGAGCTGCGCGATGACGTCGTGGACGTCCGGGCTGTTCGGGAGGACGCACCGGAGGTCCGAAACGCCGGCGTGGGCGAGCTCGATCACGCGCTCCTGGCACCGCTCGAGGGTCCCGAACACCCCGACCTCGGAGGGAGGCCCCAGGGTCCGAAACAGCGGCTCGGACTCGGCCCGGGCGTGCGCCTCGGTGACGGTCCGGCCGATCGAGACCGGCACCTCCAGCGCGATCGCGAGCGTGGACGGGTCCCGCTCCGCCCGCTCGCAGGCCACGCGCACCTGCCGCACCGTGGCGTCGAGGTCGCGGACCGCCGCGGCCGGAACGACCACGTCGTCGGCCACGGCCGCGGCGACGTCCATCTGAGCCGTGGTGATCGCCTCGACCGAGATGGTGGGGCCGCCCGGCTGGGGCGACGCGATCCCCAGCTCGGCCTCTCCCCACTCCGCCGAACCGCCCACGGCGACGGCATCACCCGACAGCAGGCCCCGAAGGATGATCGCGTAGCGCTGGAGCCGCCTGGCCCGGACCTCCGGGCCGGGGAAGTCGAACCCGAATTCCAGGTGCTCGCGCTCCAGCCAGCCCGCCGACAGGCCGATCTCCAGGCGGCCGCCGATGGCGGCGTCGAGCGTTCCGGCCATCGCCGCCAGGGTCGCTGGAGGCCGGAACGCGGCGGTGAGCATGGCCCCGACCCTCGGGCGAGGCGCGTCGGCCGCGGCGAGCGTCAGCGCGGTCCAGGCCTCCAGCCGCGGCTCGCCGTCCGGGGCCGCGAGGTGGTCCCGGACCCACAGCGCATCGATTCCCGCCACGTGGCACATGCGAGCGATCTCCCGGAGCCGGTTCGGGGCGTTGCGCGTATCCAGCACCACTCCAAGCCGGACCAGACGTCCGCGAGGTGCCGTGGTTGGCTTGAATTCGGTCACTCGGCTAGCCTGTTCGCGATCCGGACATCTGTGCGGGTGGCAGGCGCGAGCATAGGACCGGTCCATGGCGAACACAACCGAGGCGCCGGGCGGCGCGTCCCTGGCAACCGCGCTCCTCCAGTTCGTGCACCGCCTGCGCGAAGCCGGCGTGCCGGTCTCGCTGGTGGAGGCGCTCGACGCGGCGGACTCCATCGGCCACATCGATCTGGCCGAGCGTGCCCAGCTGAAGGCCGCTCTTGAAGCCACGCTGGTCAAGCGAGCCGAGCACCGCCCCGCCTTCGAGTCGCTGTTCGACATCTACTTCGCCATCCGGCGCGACCAGCGGTTGCAGACGGTCACCACGTCCCTCGACCGGGCCCTGGACGGCGAAGGCGACGGGGACGTGCTCGCGACGGGGGACGCTGAGAGGACCGTCGACAACGAGCCCTCCGCGGACCTGCTGGCGATGCTCCTGGACGCGCTGCGCAAGGGCGACCAGGAGGCACTGCGAAGCCTGGCGGCGCTGGCCGTGGACCTGTTCGGAGGGATCAAGGCGGAGCGGAGCGCGTCCGAGCGCTACTACCTGTACCGCATCCTCCGGCAACTCGAGCTGTCGGAGCTCCTGCGAAGGGCGCTGTGGCTGGAACGCGAAGAGGAGGAGGCGCCGTCCGCGTTGACCGACCGGCTGGCCCGGGACGAGCTGACCCGGCGACTGGAGGAGTTCCGCAAGCTGCTGGCGCAGGAGGTTCGGTGGAGACTCTCGGAGGTCCAGGGCGCTCCGCTCGCGGCCGACGTCTTCCACGAGCGGTCGATCGAGGACGTGGACTTCCTGGCGGCCTCTCCGGCCGAGCTGCGGCAGATGCGGGAAGCCATCCGCCCGCTGGCCCAGAAGCTGGCCGCCCGGATCGCGCGGAGGAGGCGATACCGGCGCCACGGCCGCCTCGACGTCCGACGGACCGTGCGGCGTTCGCTGTCCGCCGGGGGAGTGCCGCTCGACCCGGCATTCCGCTATCCGCGGGCCTCGAAACCGGAGCTGTACCTGCTCTGCGACATCTCGGGCTCGGTGACCGAGTTCGCTCGCTTCACCATGTCGCTGCTGTACGCAATGAAGGAGGAGTTCTCGAGGATCCGGCTGTTCGTGTTCGTGGACGGGATCGACGAGGTCACGGGCCGGTTCGACGCCACCTCCGACTGGCTGGCCCCGCGAAACCTACTCTACCACACCAACGTGATCTCCGGGGACGGCCACAGCGACTACGGGAACGTGTTCCGGCGGTTCTGGCATCGGTACGGGTACGCGGACCTCGATCCCCGGGCCACGGTCATCATCACCGGCGACGCACGGAACAACTACCGGGAACCGGGAGCGGAGACGCTGCGGCTGATCGGCGAGCGGGCTCGCAACGTGTACTGGCTGAATCCGGAAGCCCGCCAGGATTGGAACGCCAACGACTCGATCATGGAGACGTTCGCGTCCCACTGCACCGGCGTGTACGAGGCCAGGAACCTCCGGCAGCTCGCCGGCTTCGTGTACCAGATCACCTGACGTCGCTGAGGGAGGCCCCGGTGGAGATCGATCCGAGGTTGGAGCAGGTGGTCGGCCGCATGGTGCGGGCGCTTCGGGAAGGGCTGTCGGAGCTGCGGGTCACCGAGGCGGAGCTCATGCAGGGGCTGGAGTTCCTGACGGACGTGGGGAAGCACGACGAGTTCGTCCTGCTCTCGGACGTGCTGGGGGTGTCCGTACTGGTCGACGAGATCACCCACGGCGAGGAAGAAGGGGGGACGGCCACCAACGTGCTCGGGCCCTTCTACCTGCCAGACGCTCCGACGCTCCCACCTCCGTTCGCCCTGGCCGGGGAGGACGAGCCCGGGGAAACGCTGATCGTGTCCGGAGCCGTGACCGACGCGGATACCGGCCGGTCGCTCCCTGGCGCCGTCCTGGACGTGTGGCAGGCCGGCGCGGACGGCCGGTACAGCACGCAGGATCCGGATCGCGGTGAGTTTCGGCTGCGGGGGCGGATCCCGGTGGGTGCCGACGGCCGCTACGAGTTCCGGACGGTCGTGCCTCCGCCGTACGAGATCCCCAAGGACGGACCGGTGGGAGCGCTGCTCCGGACCCTCGGGCGCCATGCTTTCCGGCCCGCCCATCTCCATCTCAAGGCGAGCCGCGACGGATATCGGGCCCTGACCACGATGGTGTTCGTCGACGGCGACCCGTACCTGGGCTCGGATGCGATCGGCGCGGTGAAGGATTCGCTGGTCGTCCGGCTGGAGCGCCACGGGTCCGAGGCGGGCATGCGGGCGCGTGGCGTGGACCGCCCGTTCGCCACGTGCCGGTTCGACCTCGCGCTGCGTCCCGCGTAAGCCGCGCTACCGCAGGAAGACGGGCGGATTCGTCGCGATGTGGGCTGCGACCAGGGCGACCACGTATCCGAGGATCAGCAGCATGCCGGTGGTGAGGTGGAGCTGGATGTTGCGGCCCATCACCGGCATCAGCTGGTAGGGGCTCTCGTAGTGGTCGCGGAGGCCCCGGTACACCGGGAACGCCAGGGGGAGGGCGGCCAGCGCGATGATCGTGGGGCGCGGCAGCAGGCCGGACAGCGCGCCCGACAGCACCAGCAGGAAGGCCACAGCCACCGACCCGACATAGCCGGCGATGACGGCTCGCTTGCTCAGGCGCACGGCCAGCGTCCGCTTCCCGGCGGCTCCGTCGCCCGGCCGGTCCGGGACCTCGTTCACGTACAGCACCAGCGCGATCAGGATCCCCACCGGGAGCGACGCGAACAGGGCCTCCCACGAGAACGTGCGAGCCTGAACCTCGTACGCGCCGAGGACCATGATCGGCCCGAAACCGAGGAACACCGCTATCTCGCCGAGGCCGCGGTGGACGAATCGAAGCGGCGGCGCCGTGTAGAAGTAGCTGATGAACGCCCCGATCGCGCCGATGATCAGGAGCGGCCAGAACGCCCGGGTCACGGCGAGGTACAGCCCGATCCCCAGGCCCACGGCGTAGAACGCCGCCGACATCAGCTGCATCTGGCGCATCGTGAGCAGCCCGTAGTGGATGACCCTGGAGCCGCCGCTGAACTGGGTGGGTGTCACGTTCGCCGCGTCCGCTCCGCTGGCGGTGTCGAACACGTCGTTCGCCACGTTCAGGCCGAGGTGCACGCAGGCCCCCGCGACCAGCGTGAGCACCGCCAGCCACCAGTGCCACGCGCCGTGCAGGGCCGCCACGGCGATGCCCAGCCCGATCGGCACGATGGTGGCCGACAGGAAGGGCAGCCGCGTGGCCCGCAGGAACAGCCAGAACGGCGACAGCCGGGGCTTCACCTGCCGCCCGGTCTCCCTCGACAGCTGGTCCATGTACCGGTGGGCCTGGGGGACGCCTCGTTCGGAGAACTCGAAGAACGGCACCTCCTGCTCGTCCCAGTGCTGGACCCGCTCGGGGGTGAACTCGAGGCGGGCGCCGTCGTCGACCGGCCTCAGCTGCCCCCACAACGACACGTACCGGCGCTCGTCGTACCCGACGCCGGGCTGCGGCCGGATGTGGCTGAACACCACGTTGACCTCCCGGCCGATCGGCGGGCTCACCGCCTTGCCGGCCACGGCGTCGAGCAGGACCACTCCGCGGTCCGGGTCGGGGCGGAACCCGGTGGCAACCGACATCGGGTACCCGTCGTCGCCCAGGAAGGCGATGACCGCATGGGTGTACTGGCCCTCCAGTCGGTCCAGCATCCGGGTGGCGGCGGTGGTGCTCATCGCGCCGCCTCCGCCAGCTCGAACACCGTCGGCGGGACGTCCGTCCGCCCCTCGTGCCACAGGAACGCGCGGCGCGGCGTGATCTCGATGATGCCCCGCTCGAAGAACAGCGGCAGGGCCACCCGCTTGCCCAGGAAGAAGTCGATGGCGGGCTCCTTGACCCGCCACAGGGGCAGGACCTTGTGCTCCCAGCCCGAGTGCAGGTCGGAGTCGTCCACCACCGCGTCGCCCTGGATGGTGGCCCGGCGGAAGCGCTCCACGCTGACCGCGCTCGGGTCGCTGATCGAGAGCGACACCTTCGGATTGGCCTTGATGTGCTCGAGCTTCTTCGAGAACAGCACGCTCGACGTGAGGTAGATGCGCTCGCCGTCGTACAGCGGGATGAGCGGGTGGGTCACCGGCAGCCCCCGGTCGTCAACCACCGTCAACTCCCCGACCAGGGCCGAGTTCAGCAGCTCCTCGATCGGTTCGGGCAGCACCCCCATGGTCCCTCCTGTCTCGGCGAAGCAGCACGAGGACGATAGCCGAATCGTCGCGGTCCAACCGACGGAGGGGCCGCGGTCAATCGGCGGGGCGAGGCGGCTCCGGCCGGTCGCCGGAGGCGTAGCGGGCCAGTGCCTCGCCGATCCCCGGGTCGGCCAGCGACGCCAGGCCCAGGCGTTCCTCACCGGCCAGCCCTTCGCCCAGCGGCTGGCCGAGGCCCGCGATGGCCGAGGCGCGATCCGCTCGCAGGCTGGCCTGGGGGTAGGCGGCCATCCGATCGGCCAGCTCTCGGGCCCGATCCAGGGCGTGGCCGGCCGGCACGACCTCCTGGACCAAGCCGATGGCCCTGGCGCGCGCCGCGTCGATGCGCATCCCGGTCTCGATCAGCCACAGCGCCGTGCCGAGTCCCACCTGGCGCGGGAGGCGCTGGGTCCCCCCGTCCACCAGCGGGATCCCCCACCGCCGGTTCAGGACGCCGAACTCCGCGGTGTCACCGGCGATGCGGAAGTCACACCAGCAGGCCAGCTCCAGCCCGCCGGCGAAACAGTAGCCTTCGATCGCAGCAATGGTCGGCTTGCCCGGATCGAGCCGGGAGAAGCGAAGCGGCCCCTCCCCCGGCGGCGGGCTGGCCAGCCCAGCGACGTCCTTCAGGTCCGCTCCCGTGCAGAAGGCGCGTCCGCCGGCGCCGGTCAGGACCAGCACCCGGGCGTCGGCATCGTGCCCGAAGCCCTGGATCGCGTCCCGGAGGAGTCCACCCGTCTCCCCGTCGATCGCGTTGTGCACCTCCGGCCGGTTCAGCGTCACCACCGTGACCGCCCCCCGCTTGTCGACCTCTACCTTCGCCATAAGAACTCCTCGTGCGCCGCAGGATCGCGCAAGCGTGCCAGGGAGCGGGAAGCGTTGATCACGGGGACTCGTTCCACTCGCGGACCTTCACGTCGACGTATGTATGCGCAGAGACGACCACCGAGGCTGGAGGTGCATGGACGCGACCTGCGATGAGGACGTTCCTGGCCTCAAGGACGTAGCGTCCCGGAGTGAGCGAAACGATGAAGTGCCCGCCCGGTCGCTCGTGGATCAGGGCGACCCGCATTCGACCTCCCGTCGAGGGATCCAACCGGAACACCACCACCCGCCCCGGGCCCGGTCGGTACGGTGGAAGGGGAACGCGGGCTCCGATGGTACCCCTGACCAGCAGGGTGCCTCTCACTCCCGAACTGGAAGCTCCATGGCACCCGACCACCAGGAGGGCAAGCAAGAGCACGGCGGCCAGTCGGCTCCTCACATCGCTTGATACGAGAGAGCCGCCGCCGAACGCCTGCCCGGCGACTCACAGCTGGTCCGAGGTGCACTCCTCGGGGCGCTTGTCGTCGCGCCAGCGGACGAAGGTGGCGGCGTGGCGGAAGCGGTCGCCCTGCATCTTGTCGATGGAGACCTCGCACACCAGGACCGGCTTCACCTCGGTCCAGGGCTGCTGTTCGCGGCCGACGGTCCAGCGGCTCATGGAGTCGGGGGTGCGCCCCTGGGGGGCCTCGGGCCACGCGCGGCTGAAGCTCCGCTCGCCCTCCAGCGGGCGAAGCTTCTCCCGGATCTCCACGCGTTCCCGAGCCTTGAACGACGACGTGTGCCCGACGTAGTGCAGCACGCCGGCGTCGTCGTACAGCCCCAGCAGCAGCGATCCGATGCCCTGACCCGACTTGGACGGCCGGAACCCGCCCACCACGCAGTCGACGGTGTGGACTTTCTTGATCTTGACCATGGCCCGCTCGCCCGGCCGGTACCGCAGGTCGGCCCGCTTCGCCACCACTCCCTCCAGGCCCAGTGGCGCCAGCTCCGCGAACCACGCCTCAGCCTCCTCCGGGTCCGTCAGCTGGGGCGTCAGCAGCACGGTCGTCCCATCCTTCTGGGGCACGCCCGAGGCCACGTCCAGCGCCTTCTCCAACTCGGCCCGACGGTCCGCGAACGCGGCTCCGCGCAGGTCGCGATCCCCCAGCGCCAGCAGGTCGAACGCCACGAACGAAACCGGCGTCTCCGCGGCGAGCTTCCGGACCCGCGACTCCGCCGGGTGCAACCGCATCTGGAGGGAGTCGAAGTCGAGGCCGTCGCGCCCCGGCAGCACGATCTCGCCGTCCACCACGCAGCGCTTCGGCAGCGCGTCCGCCAAGGCGGGAAGCAGCTCGGGGAAGTACCGATTGAGGGGTCGGAGGTCCCGGCTCTGCACGTACAGGTCCTCTCCGTCCCGAAACACGATGGCGCGGAACCCGTCCCACTTCGGCTCGTAGCGCCACCCGTCTCCCAGGGGGAGCTCGCGCTGGAGCTTCGCCAGCATCGGCTCGATCGGCGGCTCGATGGGGAAGGTCAGGCCGCCACCTGCTTTCGGAGTCGCTCCATCAGCCGGCGGCGGCCTGGGCGCGCGCCTGGGCCAGCAGCCGCCGCGCCTCCGGCCCCTCGGACCCGTACGGGGACGCCTTCAGGTAGGCGCTGAGCGGCCCCACGGCCTGGGCCGGGCGATGAAGGCCCCTCAGCAGGATCAGGCCCTCGTAGAACAGGGCGTCCGGGTAGGCCGGATCGATGGAGAGGGCCTTTCGTTCCGCGTCCAGCGCGGCCTTCGGCTCGCCCGACAGGTGGAGCAGGACGCCGATGTGGGCCAGCGCGTCCGCGTCGTTGGGGTCCAGCAGCAGCGCGGACCGGTACTCGTCGGAGGCCTGCTCCAGCATGCCGGCGTCCAGGTAGCGGTGGGCCAGGTCCAGCCGCGCTGCGACGTCGTGGGGATGGTCCTTCACCCGTTGCTCGAAGTAGGACAGGGAACTGGCCCCGAACAGCTCACTCGAGCTGGGGGCGCGGTCGTGCAGCGACCGCAGGAGAGCCGGCACCAGGGCGGCCGACAGGGCCAGCACGGCGACCAGCGCCACGAAGACCCACCGGGCCGAGAAGGTCCGCCCCGGCCCCGCGTTCGCCCCGTCGCCATCTCCCTCCGGCTCCGGCCCGCGGGAGCGCTCGTCGAGCACCCGGAGCACCTTCCCCATGCGGCCCTCGGTCTCCGTTCGCAGGCGCAGGTAGTCCGCTTCCTCCAGGGCGCCCGACCCGTGCGCGGCCTCCAGGTCGCGGAGCGCGATGGCCAAGGCGAGACGACGGTCCTCCAACGGGTCGGCCGGCGGCTCCAGCGCGGGGATGCCCCGGCGGCGGTAGGGCGTCACGATCCCCAGCGCCGCCACCATGGCCAGCAGAGCCACCACCAGCACCACGATCACCGAGCTCAATCGGGGTACTCCACCGCTTCGACGTCCCGGCGGATGCGGTCGCGTTCCGCCTCGGTCAGCGGCGGCTCGTCAGCGTCATTCGAAGCCGAAGCCTCGTCACCGCCACGCGGTCGCCGGCCCACCAGGAACGCGACGACCACCGCCCCTATCACCAGCCCCACGGCCGGTGCGGCCCAGGGCAGCAGCCCCAGCCCGTGGCCGGGCGGCGTGAGCAGGATGAACTGCCCGTACCGGCTCACGAAGAACTGGCGGATCTGGCCGGGCGACTGGCCGGCCCGCAGCCGCGCGGCGATCTCGGCTCGCATCTGCTGCGCCAGCGGCGACGGGGAGTCGGCCACCGACAGGTTCTGGCACACGGGGCACCGCAGTCCCGACGCGATGGCCTGCACGCGTTCCTGAAGCGTCGCGGGCCCCGACCCTCCTCGAGACAGCCCCACCCCCAGCGCGACCCCGGCCAGCACCACCGCGGCCACCACGGTCAGCACCGGAGCGAGCCGGCGACGCGTCCCGGGAGCGACGGCTCGGTCCATCACGCGGCCCTCGAGTCGGGCAGCAGCGACCGGATCCTCGACGCCAGCAGCGCGTAGCTGGAGGGCCCCACCTGCTTCGCGGCGATGCGCCCGTCCGGGCCGATGAAGAAGGTCTCCGGGGGTCCCGTCACGCCGTAGTCGAGCGCCGTCCTGCCGCCCGGGTCCAGGAGGTCAGGCCATCCCTGCCCCATCCGGCGCTGGAACTGCAACGCCGCGTCGGTCCGGTCCTGATACAGCACGGACAGGAACACGACCCCGCTGTCCCCGTACCGCTGCCACGCGGCGAACAGGTTGGGGTGTTCCTCGACGCATTCCACGCACCAGCTGGCCCAGAAGTTCAGCACCACCACGTGTCCGCGGAGGTCGGCCAGGTGGACCTCCTGGCCCGTCTTGACGTCCTTCAGGACGAACGCCGGGGCCCGCTTGCCCACCAGCACGCTGGGCACGGCGCGGGGATCGCGCCCCAGCCCGAACCCGAGCAGGGCCCCCAGCGCGACGATGGACACCAGCGAGAACGCCGCCCAGCGCCACCGCGCCGGTCGCTCGGTGTGCCGGGAACCCTCCGGCGTCACGTCGCCACCTCCACCGGCTCTCGCACGGGCTCTGGAGGCAGCACGGGCGCGGTGACCCTGCGGCGGGGACGCCAGATCGCCCCCACGCCGCCCAGCACCATGACCGCGCCGCCCACCCACAGCCATAGCACCCCGGGGTTCAGGAACAGGCGGAACGTCGCGCGCGTCCCCAGCGGCTCGACGGACTGCACCGAGGCGTACAGGTCCCGGAACCGGTTCGCCGGCGTTCCCTTGCTGATGGACGGCGTGCCGATCGGGTCCTGCGACGACGGGTAGAAGTTGAGCGACGGGATCAGCGCGCCCACGGTCCGGCCGCCGTCCACGATGGACAGGGTGGTCACGAACACCGTGCGGTACGGCTGGTTCTCGATCCGCGTCCCGTCGTAGCGGAGCGTGTACCCGGCGAACTGCGTGCTCTGGCCGCGGGCCAGCGTGACCTCGGTCTGCGACCGGTAGGTCTGGGACCAGGCGATGGCCACGATGGCGATGACGAGTCCGAGGTGGACTACCAGCCCGCCGTACAGCCGGCGATTCCTTCCGAACGCGCCGACGGCCGCTCGGAGCGGACCGCCCCCGTGGGCCCGGCGATGGGACCGAACGCCTCGCACCATCTCGGAGAGCGCCGCCACCGCCACGAACGCCCCCAGCCCGAACGCCAGGATCGCGGCCACGTGCCCCACACCGCTCAGGGCGAGCCCGGCCACGGTCAGCGCCGCCGCCCACGCCGGCAGCCGGAGCCGCCGGGCCAGCTGGCCGGTCGAGCCGGCCCGCCACGGCAGCAGCGGCCCGATCCCCATCAGGAACAGGATCAGCAGCATCACCGGCACGGTGGTCCGGTCGAAGTACGGTCCGCCCACCGACACCTTCACGCCGGTGAGGGCCTGGTCCAGCAGCGGGAAGATCGTGCCGATCAGCACGGTGAACGCCAGGACCGCGAGCAGCAGGTTGTTCCCCAGGAACACGGCCTCCCGTGACAGCGCCCGGTCGATCACCGTCTCCGAGCGCAGCAACGACGACCGGGCCGCGATCAGCCCGAACCCGCCCACCAGCACCAGCAGGAGGAACGCGAGGTACATCGGTCCGACCGCCGACTGCGCGAACGAGTGGACCGAGGACAGGATGCTGCCCCGGGTCAGGAACGTCCCGAACACCGTGAGCGCGAACGTCCCCACCACCAAGGACAGGTTCCAGACCTTCAGCATGCCGCGGCGCTCCTCCACCATCACCGAGTGCAGGAACGCGGTCGCGGTCAGCCAGGGCAGCAGCGCGATGTTCTCGACGGGGTCCCACGCCCAGTACCCGCCCCACCCGAGCACGGCGTAGGACCACAGCGCCCCCAGGAACAGCCCCGCGGTCAGGCAGATCCAGGCGAACATGGCCCAGCGCCGGGTGATCCGGATCCACTGGTCCGACAGGCGCCCGGTCATCAGGGCCGCCACCGCGAACGCGAACGGCACGGTGAAGCCGATGAAGCCCAGGTACAGCATGGGCGGGTGGATGGCCATGAGCGGATGGTTCTGGAGCAGCGGCAGGGGCCCCCGACCGTCGGCCGGCGCGTGGGCCAGCGTGGCGAACGGCCTGGTCGGCCCCAGCACCAGGACCAGATAGAACACCGACACCGAGAACATGGTCCCCAGGGCCCAGGGGAAGGTCTCCGGGCGCTGCCGGCGGAACCGGATGGCCACCGCGGCGATGAACCCGGCCAGGATGAGGTTCCAGAGCAGCAGGGACCCCTCGTCCGCCGACCACAGCGACAGCACCTTGAAGAACAGGGGCGTGTGGCGGCTGGAGTTGTCGGCCACGTACTGGACGGTGAAGTCGTTCGCGAGGATGGCGGCGAACATGGCGCCGTTGGCCGCCGCCACCAGGGCAACCAGGGAGAACGCCGAGGTCCGCGCGCTCTCGACCAGCACCGGGTTGCGCCGCCGGGCGCCGGCGAACGAGGCGACGGCGCCGTACAGCGACACCGCGAGGGCGAGACCCAGGGAGAACGTCCCGATGACGGCCGTCATCGCCCGACGACGATACAACGGGCCCCCTGCGGGCGCCGGCCCGCGCGGAACGAGGCGGGACACGACGACCCGTGGCTATGCTGGGCCGCCATGGTGCCAGGACCCCCCGAGGACATCGAGGTTCGAACGGGCGATCGGGTCGGGCCCTACCGCCTGGAGGAGTTCCTGGGGGAGGGCGCGGTGGCCGTGGTGTTCCGCGCCGTCCATGAGCCCGACGGGGCGGTGGTGGCGCTGAAGGTGCTGAAGGAACGCCTGTCCGCCGACCCCGTCTACCAGCGTCGGTTCGTCCACGAGGCCCGGGCGGCCAGCGAGGTCCAGCACAAGCACCTCGTGCCGATCCTGGAGGCCGGCCAGGCCGACGGGAAGCACTTCCTGGCGGTGGCCTTCGTGGCCGGGCGCTCGCTGGCCGACCGGATCGACGCCGAGGGCCCGCTGCCGCTGGAGGACGTGCTCCGGATCGCCGCCGAGGCCGGGTCGGGCCTGGACGCGCTGCACGCCAACGGGCTGGTGCACCGGGACATCAAGCCGTCGAACATCATGCTGTCCGAGGACGGATCGGCCGCCCTCACCGACTTCGGCCTGGCCAAGGGTCCCGCGTACACCGTCCTCACCAGCCCGGGGCAGGTCATGGGGACCCTCGACTACCTGGCTCCCGAGCTGGTGAAAGGGGGGCAGGGCACCCCCGCGTCAGACATGTACGCGTTCGGCTGCGTGATCTACGAGTGCCTCGCCGGGAAGCCGCCGTTCGCGGCCCGGGGCATGTTCCAGGTGGCCATGGCGCACCTCAACGAGGAACCGCCCGACCCGGTTTCGATCCGGCCGGAGCTTCCTCCGGAACTGTCCTGGGCCCTGCTCCAGGCCCTGGCCAAGGACCCGGCCAGGCGTCCGCCCACCGCGATCGCGTACGGCCACATGCTCCGGCTGGCGGCACGGCCCCGGCCAGGCCGCGCACCGGAGCCAGGAGCCACCCAGCCCGGCCGCCTCGAGCCGTAGCTCAGGGAGTCGTCGGGCCTTCGAGCTGTATCTCAGCTGGCGTCGTCGGGGACGTCGGCATGCTCGGCGGGCCGGAACGCGAGCACCAGGACCGTGCCCGCCACCAGCAGGCTCACCACGTCCAGGGCCACGCCGCGCCCGTGGTGGAGCCGCCCCAGGGTGGCCAGGGCGATGCCCGCCTCGAGGGCTACGGCCAGCGCCCGCACCAGCAGGCCCTCCCCTCGGGCCATGCGGGCGGCCAATACCCACAGCAGGACCGCGATCACCATCCCGGCCAGGCCGACCGGCGCCAGGAGCGTGGCCACCGAACCGACCCGGTCGCCCACCGGATTGCCGGCCAGCACCAGCAGGCTGGCCAGCCCCAGGAGCAGCGCCTGCGCCCCCACCAGCACCCGGCTCCCCGAGGACGAGACTGTCCGCGGCCTGGCCTCCGGCGCCGGCGTCGGGTCGAGCACGGAGATCACCGCGCGGGCCAGCCCGACGCTGGGCCGGGGAGGATTGAACGCAACGTACCTGGGCTCCCAGGCTGTCGGCCGGAACTTCGCCTTGAACCTGGACAGCGACGCGAAGTGGAACTGCCGGTCGAATCGCTCGAAGCCGACGTGCAGGGCCCGGGCCATCCATCCGGCCCGCCGGTCCATCTGCTCCCCACTGCCTCGGAGCGGCGCGATGCCCAGGCTCGCGAACGACGCGCCGGCGGCCCCCAGGCGCTCCATGGCCTCCACCACCACCAGCTCGGTCGCGCCGTTCACCGCGCCCGGCACCCGGATCAGGTCCTCGAGGTACCAGCCGTTCCTGCCGAACACGGGCGAGCAGGCCAGCACGGCCTCCAGCCGTCCGGCTCGCCGGGCCAGGAACACCCGCTTGTGCCGGATCTCCGCCAGCGGCGCGGCCCGGAGGAACGAACGCACGGGCCGGCGCCCCAGCGAGG
Source organism: Actinomycetota bacterium (assembly GCA_030774015.1). Lineage (NCBI taxonomy): Bacteria > Bacillati > Actinomycetota > Actinomycetota bacterium. Next base: position 29,521 of record JALYLZ010000102.1, read on the forward strand.
CCTCCCAGTCGCGCCTCGCGACCATCAGCTCCTCCTCCAGGGCCGGATCCCGTCCGTCCGCCGCGCGGTACTCCGTCACCGTGACGCCGGCCCGCCGCGCGTGGTTCAGGCACCACCGGAGCTTCTTCCCGGGGTCGCCCCGAGGACGCCGCCAGGCTCCCAGATCGAACACGGGCTCCTCGCCGATCTTCAGGACCGCGTACCCGGCGCCGAGCGCGAGCCGGGCCGTGTCCTCCTCCACCGCCACCAGGCACACCCGCAGCCCGCGGGCCCGCATGGCCCTGGTGAACCGGGCCAGCAGCCCCCCGACCCGATCCTGAGCGCACAAGGGGTCACACCACACCACGGCGGTGCGGTTCACCTCGATGTAGCAGACCGCCCCTTCCGCGAGCGGATCCACGAAATACCTCCACGGCGCGTCGTACAGCACCAGGAAGGAACCGGGATTCCTGCCGAAACGGCGGAGCAGCTCGAGCAGCCGGTCCCGTTCCAGGGATTCCAGGGTCGAGTCCGTGGATGGCTGGCCGTCCGCGAGACGGTCCTCCGCGGTAGGCTCGCGCGGGCTGGGGGCGCTCACGGCTGGAAATGATGTCACACCGGACCCGGCACTCCGCCCCTCCGCCAGGAACACGACCGAAAGGACACGCGGCCGGTTGGCAAAGACGAAGAAGCGCCGGCGGACCACACGCCCCGCACCTCAGCCCGCCGACGCGAGCCGACCGCGGCCGCAGCGCCCGCCGGCGCGACGGCCGGTTCAGCCCCCCAGCCGTTCCCGCATCCCCCGGCTGGTCACCATGGCCGTCGTGATCGCGCTGGTCCTGGGCGGCTACTACCTGTGGCAGCTCCACCAGGCCCACCGCCCGCCACCGCCCGCCACGTTCCTGTCGCCCGCGCCGAGCCTCTCGCAGCCGCCGCTCTCCGGGCTCCAGACCGGCCCCGCCCCTTGGCCCATCGCGACCTCGACCCTTCGGGCTCGCCTGGAGGCCATCGGCTTCCCGGCGCTCCCGTCGGAGGGAAGCGCGCTGCACATCCACCAGCACCTGGACGTCTTCGTGGACGGCCGGCAGATCACCGTCCCGGCCAACATCGGGATCAACACCGGAGCGGGGTTCCTGTCGCCGATCCACACCCACGACACCAGCGGCATCATCCACGTCGAGTCGAACGTCGACCGGCGGTTCGACCTGGGCCAGATCTTCGACGTGTGGGGAGTCCGGTTCACCTCGACGTGCCTGGGCGGCTACTGCGACCAGGGCGACCGGCGGCTTCGCGTGTACGTGGAGGGGAGGCTCGTCCGGGGCGACCCGCGCCTGCTCGTGCTGGCCTCGCACCAGGAGATCGCGGTCACGTACGGGACCACCACCCAGCTGCCGAAGCCGATCCCGTCGAGCTACTCGTTCCCGATCGGCGCCTGAGCCCCCATCGCCGCCATGGCCGGCACCGCGGAGCCATGCCCGTTCGGCGGCGAATCGTTCGAGGGTGAGCCGGACGCCACAACCAGGGGAAGGCTGAACGAGAACGTGGACCCGCCGCCCGCTCGGGGCTCCAGCCACAGCCGGCCGAACATCCCCTCGACCAGGCGCCGGGCGATGAACAGCCCCAGCCCCGTCCCTCCGGTGGTCCTGGTCAGGCCGTTCTCGACGCGGTGGAACCGCTCGAAAACCCGGTCCCGTTCGGGCGCCGGAACGCCGGGGCCCCGGTCGCCCACGGACACGACCGCGTGGCTCCCTGAGCACGCCAGCTCCAGGTCGACGGGTGACCCCGCCGGGGAGTACTTCAGCGCGTTCGACAGCAGGTTCAGCGCGACCTGGCCGACGCGGAACGGGTCCGCCTGCACCACCACGGGCCGGGCCGGCCGGTGGAACCGGACGTCGCGGTCCGGATGCTGGCGGGACAGCTCGAAGGCCTGAGCGTCCAGCAGGTCCCCAATGTCCACCGACTCGACGGCGATGGACATCTGGCCGGACTCGATCTGTGACACGTCCAGGAGGTCGGTGATCAGCCGCTCCAGGCGGTTGGCCTGGTTCAGCATGATCTCGTAGTACTCCTGGCGAGCCTGGGGCGAGTCGGGGATCGCGCCGCGGGCCAGCGAGGTCAGATAGCCCTTGAGCGGGGTGAGGGGCGTCCGGAGCTCGTGGGAGACCGCCGCCACGAACTCGGCCTTGGCCCGCTCCACCTCCAGCTCAGCGGTGACGTCCCTGGCCACCACGACCTCGGCCCTGACCTCGCCCTCGCGGTCGCGCACGGCGTTCCGCGTGTAGCGGATCCACCGGCGGGTTCCGTCCTTGCGAACCACCTCGGCGTCGCCGATCTGCCCGATGGCCGGCTCGAGGGCGATCACGCGAACCGCGGCCTCCGGCCCGGCCGTCCCGTCGAGCGTGGTGCCCAGCACGTGCTCGACCCGCCTCCCGGTGGCCTCCTCCGGCGCGAATCCGGTGATCCGGGCCATCCCCGGGTTCCACGACAGGATCCGGTGGTCCGGCGAGACCGTGAAGATGCCGTCCGAGGTGTTGGCGACGATGTCCCCGAGCTGGGTCCGCTGTTCCAGGATCTCGAGGAAGAGCCGACCGTTCTCGAGCTTCACTGAGGCCTGCGACGCCAGGGCGTCCAGAAGCGAGCGCTCCGACCGGGACAGCGTCCGGTCCCGATAGACGGCCAGGAAGGTCTGGACTCCGGCGGGGCTGGCCACGGCGGCCAGCTCCAGCTCCAGGCCGGGCCGGGCGGGCACGTAGGCCCGGGGGGAACCGTCGCCGGGGTGGTCGCCCTCCGGCGTGAACGCCGTCCTGCCGTCCGAGCCGTGCACGGTGACCCGTCCGTCCTCCACCGCGACCAGCTCGACGGCCGCCGCTTCCAGGAGGTCCGCCGCGGCCCGGAGGAACTCCCGGTAGTCCGGCGTGGAGCCGAGCGGCCCGGACAGCGCCTTGCCCGCCTCGTACAACCCGCGCATGCGGTCGCTCTCCCGGATCCCGGACAGCCACGCCCGGTACCCGAGGTAGGACAGCGACACCGGCGCGACCAGGAGGGGCAGCCCGATCTTGGCCTCGCTCCACACCAGGGCGGCCAGCAGGCCGATCAGCACGTTCCCGGCCCACTGGAGAACGGACAGGCCGAGGGTCGGAAACACGATCTCCCGGAACGGCCGGGCCTCCACCACCGAGATGATCTGGGCGATCATGCTCTCGTTCACCGCGAAGTAGCAGGCCATCCCGGCGATCGCCGCCCCCCACACCGCCGGGTCGGTCAGGGCCGGGGCGGCCGGCAGGAGGGCGCGTTCCACCAAGATGGCGATGGTGATGCCGATCAGGTCCTGTCCGGCGTTGAAGGCGACCTTGTGCCGGGCCACCCGGTTCAGGCTCTGCCCGAGGAGGGTTCCGGTGCCCACCGCCAGGGTCAGCACGTCGGGCCGGACCAGGACCAGTCCCGCCACCCACACCACGTCGGTCAGGGAGAAGATCTCCTTCTCGTCCCCGTGCTGGTAGCTCATCGGGAACTGCTCCAGGGCCACGCCGGCCACGACCAGGGCCGCCCACGCCAGGAGGTCCACCAGGCGCCACGACGCCAGCTGCTGGAGCCGCCAGGCCACGATGGCTGTTCCCGCCACCGCGCTCGACACGATCAGTGCAGACGCCGCGCGCGGGAGCTTCGGCTTCTGCGCGATCAGCTCCACGTGGAGGAGCCCCAATCGGTGCTCGCCGTCGCGGGGCTGGTGGTCCAGGTCGCGGCGCCCCAGGCCGTGCCGCTCCAGGCGGCCGAGGCCCAGCTGGAGCTGTCCCACTGCATGCCGCTCCAGTTCGCGCCCTTCCATCCCTTCTTGTCCCAGCCCACGTCCAGGGAGGTGAGCGGGAGCCAGTCGGAGGTCAGCCACGCGTCCGACTTCCAGCCCTTGCGGTCCCAGATGGTCCCGAGCGCGTCGAGGTCGCCGGCGATCAGGGTGTCCGGGACGCCGTCGTTGTTCGTGTCGGCGTACACGTGGTAGGTCCCCCGGCTCCCCTCCAGGCTGCCGGTGCCGCTCGACGGGACGAGTCCCGCGTTGGCCGGGCTCTTCGCGTAGAAGTTCTTCGAGGCCGCGAAGGTGGCGTCGGGCGCCCACACCAGGCCCTTGCCGACGCCGCTCGACGAGGCGATCTTCTTGCAGGTGCCCATCAGCGTGGCCTTGGCCACGTTCACCGACATGCCCGGGTTCGCCTCGAACATCAGGGCCGCCACACCGGAGACGACGGCCGCCGCCTGTGAGGTCCCGCTGCCCTTGATGTAGCTGCCCGGCATGATGGCGGTGGGATGCTGCGCCGCCACCGTGCTCCCCGCGGCGAGGTTCGACACGATGCTGATCCCCGGAGCCACCACGTCCGGCTTGGTGAACCCGTCCTGGGTGGGCCCGACGCTGGAGAAGTCGGCCAGGGTGTCGTCGCCGTAGGAGGCCGTGTTCTTGTCGTCGATGGCTCCCACCGTGACCACGTAGGGGTCGTCGCCGGGCTTGTTGATGGTCTTGGCGGTCGGGCCGCGGTTCCCGGCGGACACCACCACGAAGATCCCCGCGAACCAGGCCTGCTCCACCGCGTAGTCGAGGGGGTCGATCGAATACGCCTGCGTCCCGTCGGTCCCGAAGGACAGGTTCAGGACGCGGATGTTGTACGCGGTCTTGTGGTTCACGGCCCACTGGAGCCCCGCGATCACCACGGAGACGTCGGTGCCGCCATCCCACCCGGCCACCTTGATCGAGACCAGGTTCGCCTTCGTGGCCACGCCCGGGTACTTGCCGCCGGAGCCGCTCCCGTCGCTGGCGATGATGCCGGCCATGTGGGTCCCGTGCCCGTACCGGTCGAAGCCGTCATGGTCCGGGGTGAAGTCCACGCGGGCCAGGACCCGGCTTCCGAGGTCGGCCACTTGGGACACGCCGGTGTCGAGCAGCGCCACCGTCACGCCCTGCCCCGTGTACTTCTGCTTGTCCAGCCCGATGGCGGCCCGCCACAGCGTGTTGGGCGCCCAGGAGTCGTACTTCTTCATGTTCACGCCCAGCATGTGGATCCGGGCGTCGCCCCAGACATGGGTGATGGCTCGGGACGCCAGCAGGCCGGGCACCCGCCCCGCCGGGATGCGGGCCGAGAAGCTCTCGACGATCGGAAGCTCGTGCGTGACGTGGCCGCCCGCGGCCCGCACCAGCGCCTCGGCGGTGTCGGACTGCGGAACGGCCTCCCCCACGATCACGGAGACGTTCCGGGCCGGGGACGTCCTGGCCAGCCGGAGCAACCCGGCGTCGGCCGGAGCCGGCAGGGCGGGGGGCTGGACGACCACGGCACCAACGGCCAGGCAGGCCACGGCGGCCACCATGGCGACCAGTCGCCGAGGTCGAAGGACCGGCCAGGTGAGCGGGGCGGTGAGCGTGGCTTCCACGAGTTCCCTTTCGTCGTCCAGCGGATGTTCCTGGGAACCTGAGTATCGACACGCGGCCCTTCCCCCACTACGGGCGAACGGGCAGAGTTGGGCCACCTCCCTCGCCCCGTTCGGTGTAGGCCGGGTCCGAAGCGGATGAGCTCCGGGAGCGTCCCGGGCGGGCGTTCGGGGAAGGCCCGGCGCCGGCCGGTCCCGATCCGGCAGACCAAGGAACTCCCCCGGGCCGGCGCCGACCCGGACCGAAGGCCGGTGATCGAATCGGCGTTTGCTGGCATGATCCCGTACAGCGTTGGAAGGAGGGGGCATGCGGCGGGTGGCCATCGGGGCGGCGGCGGCGATCGTCCTGGGGGCGCTGTTCGGAAGCGTCCCGGGAGGCGCGCGAGCAGGCCACCGGATGAACGCCGCGATCCGGGCCGCGTTCCATCCACCGGCACGAATCCCCAACGACACGTTCGTCCCGCAGGTCTCGGGCGGGGTCGTGGCCTCGGTGGCCGAGCTGCGCGCCGCCCGTCGGAGCACCGCCACGGAGCCGCCGGTCACCGCACCCGGCCCTACCGGATGCCGGCACGTCTTCCGGGCGCCGGGGAGCCCGGCGAACGTTCGGGCCAACCAGGACTGCACGCTTCGGCGGCAGGCCGAGGAGACCGTCGCCGCGAACCCCACAAATCGGGGGAACCTGGTGATCGGCCAGAACGACTCGCGCTCGGGCTTCAACCAGACCGGGCTCGACTACACCATCGACGGCGGGAAGCACTTCGGCGACTTCCAGCCGGGAACGCGGTTCCTGTCGTGCCAGGGCATCGGGTACGACGCCTTCAGCGACCCCAGCGTCACCTTCAACGCGAACGGTGCCATGTACTACGCGGCGGTCGGCTTCGACCTCGGCGACGCCACCAGCGGCCTGTTCGTGTGGAAGGCCGATGCGGCTTCGAAGGGCTCGTATCTGCACGATCCGGCCGACCGCCTGGACGCCGACCCCAGCCGCGTCGCGGAGAACTGCAACGAGGCGGCCGGGCCAGGCCGCGGGGTGGACTTCCAGCTCGACAACGACCGCGAGTCCATCGTGGCCGACTCCAACCGGGCCAGCCCGTTCGCCAACAACGTGTACGTGACGTGGACCGTCTTCGACTTCCATTGCGGGGACGCCGGGCAGTCCTACTGCTCCAGCGCCATCTTCTTCTCGCGGTCGCTCGATGGAGGCGCCTCCTGGAGCACGCCGAAGGAGATCAGCGGCGCCAACCCCGCCATCTGCGCGTTCGGGGACACGTTCGACCCGGCCAGGAGCCCCTCGGACTGCGACTTCGACCAGGGCTCGGCGCCGTTCGTGGACCGAGGGGGCGAGCTCTACGTCGCGTTCAACAACTGCAACACGACCCGGCGCTCGGTCCACGGGCTGCCCGGCCGGTGCCAGCAGCTCGTGGTGAGCTCGAACGATGCCGGCGTCACCTGGACCGCGCCCGTGCGGGCGGCCATCGACGTCGCCACGGAGCCCATCAACTTCTCGCCGCTCCAGGACCTCACCACCGGGTGCCCGCCCTTCCGCCAGTGCCTGGAGCCGAACGGATACCGGGTGAGCGACTCCCCGTCCGTCTCGGCCGGCGGCGGGCGCATCGCCGTGGTGTGGTCCGACTTCCGCCACGGCGGACCCTGCGACAACTCGGCCGGGATCATCACCGAGCCCTGCCAGAACCACAACGCGGACGTCTTCGTGGCGGTGTCCGCCGACGCCGGTCTCACCTGGAGCCCGCCTCGCCTCGTGTCGTCTCGCACCGGCCGGGCCGGAAGCCGGAGCGACCCGGCGGCGCAGTGGCAGCCGTGGGGGACGGTGGGCCCGGACGGCACGCTGTACGTCGCGTACTACGACCGCCGGTACGGGAGCTGCGAGCGGACCGGCTGCAACGACATCACCCTGGCCATCTCGCACCACGACGGCCGGAGCTGGACGTACCGCCGGATCACCACGGGCTCCATGCCCAACCTGGTGCCGGCGAACAACCCGTTCCAGGCGGGCTTCCTGGGCGACTACCTGTACGTGATCGTGGCCCACCGCACCGTCGACGTGGTGTGGGCCGACACCCGTGGCGTCGTGGGCTCCCACAACCCCACCCCGGACGAGGACGTCTACCTGGCCCGGGTGCCTGTCCGGTAGCGGATCAGCCGCCGGGGAACGAGGTGGAATCCAGAAGGGCGCGAATCTGTGCCTCGGCCAGGTCGGTCCGGGGACCGCGGATGCACGCGTCCAGCTCGTACCAGTTGTCGGGCAGGGTCGGGTAGGGAATCACCGCCGTCATCGCCACCTCGCCGCCGACGAAGCGGCAACCCGACCGCACCAGCAGCTTGGCGGGGCGCCCCCCGACCGTGATCGGCCGACCTCTCGCGTCCTGTTCGAACGACCAAGACGCACTCCCGTTGGTCGTCCACCAGGCCAGGATGCCTCCGCCTTCGAGTCGCTCCAGCGGCCAGCCGCACCGGACCGTGAAGCCGGTCCCGGAGGTCGTCGTCCTGCACGGGTCCACCATTGGCTGGGTGCTCAGGTACACGATGAACGACCGGAACGAGGAGGACTCGTCGGACGTTCCACGAGGCCGGGTATTGGAAGGCCAGTCCACCGCTCGAGTAGCTCCGAAGAGCCGGCTGCACCGGAGTGATCGACCCACCACCGGTGCATGCGGGAGAGGAGAACCAGAACCAGAGCAACCTGCGCGAGAGGGGGCCGCCTTCCGG
>JALYLZ010000103.1 GCA_030774015.1 Actinomycetota bacterium
CCCTCGAGCCGCTCCCCGGCCGGGAGTGACAGGGGGCGGCCCGATGGACCGCCCCCCGAACCGGCGACCGCTCCCCCCAAGTCGCGGAGCGCCGGGATCTACTTCTGCGGGTTCTGGCAGAGCATGAACTGCTGGTCACCGAACAGGAACGTCGCGCACCCGTCCGCCGGGTCGACCAGCTTGAAGTTGCCGTCGAACGTGTCGCCCTGCTTCACCGTGTAGACGGTGCCGTCCACGGACACCTGGGCGTACTTCACGCCGTTCTTGTGGAAGATGTCGATGAGGGTGATCGTGTGCCCGCCCACCACAATGGTGGTCCCTCCGACCGGCGTGGGCGGAGGCGAGGCCGGCGGCGACACCGACGGTGAGGTCGGCGGCACCGACGTCGGCGGCACGCTCGTCGGTGGGATGGTCGGCCCCGTCGGCCCGGTGGGGCCGCCCCCACCGCCGGTGGCTTGCGCGACGAGGGGCGAGAACGGGTCTCGTCCCCCGACGACCACCGGCGGCGGGGTGGTTGAGCGGGGCGTTGGTGAGGTGGTGACCGACGGCACCGGGGTGGGTGCCGCGGTCGAGGTCTGGGTCGGCGTGGGCAGGGCTTCCGTGGGGCCGGAGCTCTTCTTCAGCAGCAGGAAGTAGGCGGCCAGCGCCACCACTGCCACCACGCCGAAGATGATCACTGCACGTCGATCGCGGGGGGACATGGGCATCCTCGGTCACGCTCCAGTCGGGGCCGCGCTGGTCGGGGACGGGGACGCTCCGGGCGAGGTGCTCGGGACGGGGGCCGGGACGATCCCGGTGGACACGCCGGCCGTCGGACCGGGAATGGAGCCCGGGCCCGCGCTCGCGTCGGTCGTGTACACCTCCGCCGTGATGGACAGGGCCAGCTCCTGGGGGGTCGTGGTGCCGGTCGGCGTGGAGCTGGTGGCTCCGCCCGAGGAGCTGATGGCGATCTGGACCACCTTCACGGCTCGGGGAAGCTGTTCCAGCCTGAACAGGAACTCCTCCACCGAGAAGAACGAGCCGGACACCTGGATCGCGGTCGGGATCGTGGACACGCCGCTCCCGGTCGTGGGCGCGACCGGCTGCCCCGGCGACACCGACATGAAGTCCACGGCGGCGGCGCTCGCGGCACCCTGGAGCAAGCGGATCATCGACGGCAGGTCCGCGGTGGGCGGGATCTCGGTCTGCAGCTGCTCCAGCTGGGCCTTCACCTGCTTCGCCTCTCGACGGGCCTGCTGGAGCTGTCCGACCTGCGCCTGGAGCGTCTGCTGCTGCTGCTGGGCCTGGGTGAGCTCGGCCTGCCGCTTGTGCACCTGGGAGATCTTGGGAAGCAGGAGGACGACCAGGGTGAGCAGGGCGATGACCCCCGCGGCGATGCCCGCGAACAGCGGCGCCCGGCGGTTCACAGCTGCCCTCCCGGAATGGCCACCTTCGAGGTGAGGTCGATCGAGGACGCGAACTGGAACACCGGGGTGGTCCCGACGGTGCCCTCGCTGGCCTGCGAGATCCAGGCGTTCACCCATCCCTTGACCTGCTCGAGACGGGTCAGCCACAGGGCCAGGGTCTCCGTGTCGAGGGCCTGCCCCTGGAACTGGATCGTGCCGATGAGGGCAGGTCCGGTGACCGGCTGGGGCGCCGGGACCACGCCGGGCTCCGTCGCGGCGCCGGTAGCCGAGATGGACCCCGTGACGCTGGTGATCCATGCCCGGTCCGGGATGACGAGCGAGAGATCGTGCAGGACGCCCGACCACGACACCGTGTTGGCCAGAGCCTGGGCCAGGAGGGTCTCCTGGTTCTGGAGCTCGGTCCGCTGCGTGGCGAAGTGCTGAAGCTCGTTCACCTGCTGCTGGAGCTGCGCGTTGGTCGCGTCCTGCGCGGCCAGGTCGCGGTTCAGCCGGGACTCGGTGAATCCCTGGAGCACCCAGGCGAACACGATGATGGCCACGACCGCCGCGCCGGCGACCGCCGCCATGACGGTCTGGCGGCGCGTCTTGGCGCGCTCGCGGTACTCGGGGGGAAGGAGGTTGACCCGCGTCATCAGCGGCCTCCGGGAAGGGCCAGGCCGACGGCCACGGCGAGCAGGGGCTCGGCCTCGGCCAGGGCGCTCTCGGACAGTTCGAGGTCCGGCCGGACCCGTCCGAACGGGTGACCGCGATCGACCGGGGCCGACATGCGCTGCCCCAGCAGCGGAAGGAAGCCCTGAAGCTTGGACCCGCCACCGGTCACGGTGAGCCGGGCCACCTTCGAGCCGGGGCTCTGGGCCGTGTAGAACTCGAGGGAGGAACGGATCTCGTCCACGAAGCTGACCGCCCGCCCGGCGGCGACGCGCACGGCGTCCTCAACGCTCGGGCTGCCCTCCACGGCCTCGCCGCGCTTCAGGCGCTCGGCGACGTCCTCCGGCACGGCCAGGGCCCGGGACACCGCCAGGGTGATGTCGTTTCCGCCAGACGGAAGGATCCGGACGAACCGGGGCACCGAACGCTCGTGCACGCAGATGCTGGTGACGTCGGCGCCGACGTCGATCACGGCCTCGTCGCCGGGCTCGCCCAGCACCGGCCCGCCGTCCGGCTCTCCCACCGCCCGGATCAGGGCGAAGGGAGTCAGGTCGATCCCGACGGGCTCCAGCCGAGCGGCTTCGGCCGTCTGGACGAGCGCGTTCACCATGGCCTTCTGCGCGGCCACCAGGAGCACCCGGAGCATCCGGCGCCCCTCCTGCTCGAACTCGTCCAGAGGGTCGAAGTCCAGCACCGCGTCCTCCACCGCGATGGGGATGAATTCCTGCACGTGGTAGGGGAGGGCCTCCCGAAGCTCCTTGAGGGGAAGCCACGGCAGGGCCACCTCGCGAACCACCACCCGCTGGTTCCCCACGCCCATGTACACCTGCCGGCCCTTGAACCCGCCGCGACGCCACAGCTCCTTGAGCGCCTCCGTCACGGCCTGCGGGTCCTTGATCTCGCCGTTCTCGACGGCGCCCGGCTGCATGGGCACCTGCGCCGCTCGCACCAGCGAGGGCGGGTCCGATGAGGAGTTGATCTCGGCGGCCCGAGCGGCCGTCGAGCCGATGTCCAGCCCGATCCGAGTCCTGGCCACCTAGCCCTCGCCTTCGACCTTCACCGATCGATCCGAGAGGTAACGATTCACGTCCGACTCCCGGATCCGGTAGTTCTTGCCGACTCGGATCGCCGCAAGCTGTCCGCTCTTGATGAGGCGATACACGGTCATGTTCGAGACCCGCATGGTCCCCGCCACCTCGCCGACAGTGAGCAGGCGATCCCCCACGAACGGCCGCCTCTTGCCCATGTCACATCCTCCACAACTTCAACATCTGCCACAACTTCCACAGTTTCAACACGTGCCCCGTGCCTCCCTTCCTGCTCTCTCCGTTCGGGGGGCCCGGAAAGTAACATCCGCAACATCAGTCGTCAAACATCCCGACAGGCCACTATCGGCACTCTAGGCTAAATTACATAGCTGTAATTAGCAAAATGCTCATAAGTGATCAGGAGCATCAGCCGTTCGGGGGACGGTCGGGAGCGCTACGGGAACAGGCGGAGGTAGGCGTGCGCGATCTGCGGGCCGGCGAACGCGGCCACGACGGCGCCCAATGCCAGGTACGGGCCGAACGGGAGGGCCTGTTTGCGGCTCCCGCCGGCCGCGAGAGCGACCACCGCCCCCACCCCTCCCGCCAGGATGGCCGCTCCGGCCGCGACGGCCACCCGCGACAGCGCAAGCGAGCCAAGCACGAGTCCGATCAGGGCCCCGAGCTTCACGTCCCCCATGCCCATCCCCTTCGGCGAGACGAGCGCGACGAGGAGCAGTCCACCGCCGTATGCCCCCATGCCGATGGCGGCCCGAACCGCGTCCACTCCCCCGCCCGCCGCGTCACCCACCCCGATCAGGACGGCGAACGCCACCACGGCCGGATAGGTGATCCGGTTGGGGATGACGCGGTGCTGGACGTCGATGATGCCGAGCGCGAGGACGACGGCCAGGAAGGCCGCCACCATGGCCTGTACCAGGGGCCGGTGGAAGGCCACGGCGGCACCCACGAACAGGCCGGCCGTGGCCACCTCGATCAGGGGGTAGATCGGGGAGATGGCCAGGCCACAATTCCTGCATTTCCCTCGAAGGATCACGTAGGACAGCACCGGGACGTTGTCGACCGCACGCAGCTGCGCCCCGCATCGCGGGCATCTCGAGCGTGGAGCGACGATGGACTGCCGGGCGGGAACGCGATGGACCACCACGGTCAGGAAGGAGCCGACGAGGAGGCCGAGGATGGCGAACAGGGCGACGACCACTGGCGGGAGAGCCTACCCGGGGCTCACGTCACCTCGCGCTCGTACACGATGGTCTCGCCGAATCCCGAGGTGGAGGCCCCGGGGACGGCGATCTGCTTGTAGGCGAACGTCGAGTTCGAGTTCATCGTGACCGAGCCGCCGTAGAGCTGGCCGGAGGCGAGCGAGCTGTTGGAGTTCAGGGTGATGGCACAGGGATTCCCCAGGGTGTCCGACTTCGGCACGTAGATCAGGGCGTTCAGATTGGCCCCGATCCCGCTGTTGATGGTGGTGGTGAAGTTGCAGTATCCGGGGACAGCCCCGAGGCCCGCGAAGATGGACACGTTGTAGGGACCCCCTGTGGCGCTCCACCGCGTGCTGGGCAGGAACGTCACCGGCCCGTCCGTGACGATGGCGAGGTTGCCGGGGAGGGTCTTCGTCGGGGGATTCAGCGTGCACGGGCTGCTACCCATCGACGTCAGCCTCATCAGCAGGTTGCCGCTGGTCCAGTTGCTCTGGAGGTAGTTCGCCGCGTTGGTGCACGATACGCCGGACCAGGTCTGCTGGTTCGTGTATCCGGCATTCGTCCAGTCCGAGGACACGAAGGTGAAGCTCGGATAGGTCGGGAGCGGAGGGGCTGGAGACGTGAGGTACTGCGTCCGCGTACCGCCGATGGCCCCGGAGGCAGCGCTGACCGAGGTCCCCGCTTTCGCGTTCCCGTAGATGTGCGCCGCGCTGGTGAGTGAGATGGAAGAGGTGGAGGACGTCACGTTCCCCCGGACCGTGGCGCTCGAGTTCATGGCCACCGACCCGTACGCCCACAGGTCTCGCTTCACCTCGCTCTTGCTGGTCATGTTCACGTTGCCGAGGGCGTAGAGGTTCCCGTAGATGGTGTTGTTGCTGTTCAGGTTCATGTCGCCGTTCGTGTAGATGTCCGCGTCGTTGTACTTGCCACCCAGCACCGTGCTGTTCGAGTTCATGTGGATGCTGCTGTAGCCGTAGATGGCTCCACCGGGGAACGACCCCGTCGTCGTGATCGACAGGCTCACCTTCGACTCCATGGTCCGGGTGGGGTTGGCGAGCGCCGTCATCTTCCCCACGGATCGAAGCAGCACGGAGTCGGGAGACTGCAGCAGCGGGCAGGCCAGGGTTGCTCCGCTCGCGTTGTAGAAGGTGGCGGTGACCGAGTACGTCGTGGACGGGACGGAGCTGAGCGTCTGGCTGACCGGCGAGCAGGGGTAGGAGGCGTACGGCGTCGACGAGAGCAGCGAGTAGTAGTAGTTGAGCCCGGCCTCCGACGCTTCCAGGGCCTGGACCCGGCGCCGGTCGTAGCCGCTCTGCTGGCTGTTGTGGAGGGCGGTCTGGATCGCCACCAGCACGATCATGGCCACCACGAACGAAACGAGGAGCGCCGTCACCATGGCGAACCCGTCCTCTCGTCTGAACCTGATCACGATGCCTCCATCCCGCACGGTCATCCTGCCGGGACCGTCCCGCATGGATTGGTCCCGGTGACCTGGTTTCGGATTGCCACTGAGTCGTCGAGCCGGATCGTCTTGGACGTCGGGTCGTTCGGCTTCGAGTTGATGAGCAGCGTGACGTTCAGGATCCGTCCACCGCTGGTGCTCGATGGATCGAGCTCGAACGCGTGCACGCCCTGGCTGACGTTCACGATGCTGTCCGCCACCGTCCGCCATGCTGTGGCAGCTGACGGGGTGGCGGAGGGCCAGCGCCGGACCTTCAGCTGGGTGTTGACGATGCGCCACTGCTCGCACATCACCGACCCGCGGGTCGCGGCGTTCGTCTCCGTGTAGACCCGCAGGCCGTAGTAGGGCGAGGTGGGGGAAGGTTCCGTGGCGGGGTCGTACAGGACGTCGCCGGATCGGACCTCCCGGTCGATCTCCTCGATGGCCAGTCGGGCCTGGTCGTTGGTTGTGCTCCGTGCCTGCTCGCGCACGATGCCGCTCTGCACCGACTGGAGCACGACCAGGAAGATCACCGAGACCGCGACCATGAGCGACATGGCGACCATCACCTCGGGCAGGGTCATGCCGCTTTCGCCCCGGGCCCGGCGCCGGAGGCCCCGATCAAAACCAGCGCCGCTCATGCCGCGGGCTTGTAGATCGCGTGGGCCACGAGGGACCCCAGGTCCACGCTCATGGTGATGTCCGCTACCGTCGTCTTGGACTGCCCGCAGGTGGTGTTGTTCCACTTCGTGACCGAGAAGTCCACCGTCCCGGACAGGGGCGAGCCGACCCGGGCCCAGGCTTCCGTGATCAAGCCCGTGCCGGTCGTCTGCGAGGTGTAGTCGCCGTCGACCCGAAGATTGCCCGTGACGTCCACCTTGAAGCCGATCGAGCCGACGACCGTGCACCCGCTGTGGATCTCGGCCAGGCACAGGCTTCCGGAGCAGCTCTTGTTCCCGGGGTCGTACTCGATGATGTCCTGGCCTGTGGCCCCCGGGTTGAGCGTGCTCTGGTTGTAGCCTGAGCCATTCCAGAGCTTGAGCGTCGCCGTCGGGACGGTCACGCTCGGGGCCACCGCTCCCACCCCGGCCTCCGCCGAGGCCCTCCACGCGGTGCCCGACATGATCAGGCAGGCCCATCCGCATTGGTTGGACCACCCGCTCCCGGCGGAGCCTCCACAGAGCCCGGTGACGAGATGGACGTCGCCGATCCCGCGCGTGACCGTCTCGTTGATGATGCGATTCGACCCGTTCTGCCGGATGCGCTGGTACACACTGCTCTTGTAGCTGGTGGCGTTGGCCTGACCGTCGACCACGATGTCGGCGAGCTTGCACGTGTTGCTGCCGTTAGTCGTCACGCCTGAGTCCTGGAGGTCCATGGTCGCCGCATAGCTGGTCCCGGACGTGCGGTCGGCCTGGATGTACGAGTAGCCGCAGGGCTGGCTGTCCAGCTGCCCGTTGCACGGGTTGGTGGGACTGGCGGATGTGGTCGCGGCAGCCCCTCCGGACAGGGTGTTCGTATTCCCGTAGTCCCCACCAACGACATGGATGTCGTTCCCGTTGGTGGCCCCTCCCGACAGGGAGATCGACGGGGGCCCGAGCCCGCCCTGGGCGCCGGTGCTCGCCGTCCCGTAGGTCGTGGCGCCGGCTGTGGTCGGGTCGTCGTCCACCAGTGTGGACGCCGAGAGCTCGCTTGCGATCGTCACGGTCCCGCCCACCGACATCGATCCGCCGATCTGCTGGGCCGACGCGTCCACCTTGGTGAGCTGCTCGGACTGGAGGTTGCCGATCAACCCGGGGAGGTCGATCGACAGGTAGTCCCACGGGCTGATGTACTGGATGCCGGCAGCGTTCGGGACGGCCCTGATGGACCCCTGGGAAAGGGTCCCGTTCCCGTACAGGAACTCCGAGTGGGCTCCCGCCACGTACGTCGAGTCGTCCGCGCCGCTCCCCGGCTGGTACAGCAGGGTCTGGGTCTGCATGGACGCGGCGCGGGCGGCGGACGTCCAGCTCACGAGCACCGTGATCCGGTACGCGTTCGAGCTGGCCAGCTTGGTCAGGTACACCTTCGCGGTGTAGGTCGTCGTGTAGTTGGGCGGTCCGATCGTGCTGACGTGCGGGACGAGCGGGACGGTCGTCGGAAGGCCGGACGTGTGGGCGATCTTCTCCCCCGAGCAGGACTGGAAGTGATACTCCCCCGAGCAGGACACGATGTTGGGATCGCCGGACAGGTCGGAGTCCGACAGGCCGGCCGTCGCGTTGGCGTACGGAAGCCCCCGGACCTCCTCGATGAGCTTGCTGGTGAGGGCGTTGGCGACCTGGCGCTGGCGGGCCGTGGCCGAGTCCCGAAACCCCGAGAGCACCGTGTACGCCAGGACCATGAGCGCGATGAAGATGACCCCCAACGCCACCATGGTTTCGACGATCAGGAAGCCGCCCTCATCGGAGTGCAGGGCGGAGCGAGTGCGAATGAAGACACCTCCCGAGTCCATCTATCCCGATATCGGTCGGGGCAGGAGCGTGATTGAGCATCGAAAGACCAAGGACGGCTGCCCAAACGTCTACGCTTCTCCCGGGATCCGCGTCCGTCTGGCCTAGGCCGAACGGCCCGAGCTCCCGGAGGCCGCGCAGGCCGCCTACTGGTTGACGATCTCCCGGAGGTACGCGATGTCGATGTCGTACCCGTCGACCGTGGCGGCCGTCGCCAGCTGGAACGGAAGGTAGTTCAGCGTGTACAGGTTCGTGATGTTCACGGTCCCCCCGATGATCTGCCCGCCCAGGCCGTCGTCGTTGTTGCTGTACGTGATGGCACAGGGCGAGTAGGTGAACACCTTGAGGTTGCTGAACGACGTCTTGTTGGAGAAGGAGATGTCGTGGACGCCCCCGGAGCAGCTCGGGACGCCACCCACGGTGGCCGAGCTCCACGGGACGATGAAGTACAGGGTCCACGGCCCGCCGTCGGCCACGAAGTTCGCCTGGTTGATGGTGGTGATCGAGCCATCCGTGATGATGGCCAGGTTGTTTCGAACGTTGATGGTGGTGTTGTTGGTCCACTGGAGGGCGCATTGGGGGGTGATCCTGGCCACCGTCTGGCTGGTCCACCCCGCGCTGATCGCGGTGTTGGCGGCGGCGCAGTCCGAGAACGTCTGGATCTGGTAGTTGAACGGTGACGACTGCCATGCCACCTGGTCGTACTCCACCTGGGGGAAGGCAAGCTGCGGGGGTGAGGGGGACATGCTGTTGGGGGCGATGGAGCCCCCCACCTTCCCCGAGCACCCCGTGCACGCGCCGCCCGACCGGGCGCTGTTGTTCACCCTCGTGTTGTTGTTCATCGTGATCGTGGACAGTGATGACGTGATGTCGTGCCCGACCACGGCCGAGTTCGACATGGTGGCCGAGGAGTTCGCCCACACGTCCTGATAGACGGTGCACGAGCTGGCCATCGACGCGGTCCCCTGTCCGGAGGTCAGGTCCGCCACGATCACGCTGCCGTGGAGCTGGCTGCCGTTGTTGCACGTCCAGATCCCGCGGGCCACGTAGACGTCGGCGTCGTTGCCCTGGAAGCCGTTGACGGTCATGTTGTTCTGGTTCTGGAACGAGTTGTTGGTGAAGATGGCCTGGGCCAGCGCTCCGTACTGGGGAGCCAGCCGAACCTCCGTCTGCATGGTCCGGGACACGGCCACCGCGGAGCCCGCGATCACGGCCGTGCCCTTCGAGACCAGGACCGCGCCGGCTGGCCGCTTGTTGAACGACAGAGGGCAGGACATGGCCGACCCGGTGGGCGGATAGGTCGCGTAGTACGTCATCGTGACCGTGTACTCGGAGGCCGGAGTGGTGGCGAGCGTGCCATGGAGGCGCGTATCGCCGGTGCACGGTAGCGACGCGGTGCTCGTTCCCTGGAGGATGGAGAACGTGGCGTCGAGCCCGGCCTCCGCGGACGCGATGGCCTGGGCCCGCTTGCGGTCTGCCGCGCTGGCGCCGCTGTTGTGCAGCGAGAGTGTCGTCACGGCGATGCTCAGGATGAAGATGACGAACGACACCAGCAGGGCGGTGACCATCGCCACGCCTCGCTCCTCGTCGCGCACTCGCATCAACATGTCCGGTTCCTCAGTACGGGGGGATGTCGGCGCATACGCTGTTGGGGTAGCCGAACTCGGTGTTTCGTCCCGTGATCGACTCGTCGACCTCGACCGGTTGGGCCGCCGAGTCGGTCACGTTCGCCACGATGGCGATCTTCACGATCCGGTTGCCGAACGTGGCCTGCGACGTGTCGAGTGTGAACGCCGGGACCTGCGGGGAGACGGAGCGATTGAGGATGTGATCCGCGACGATCCTCCAGCCGCCGACCAGGGTCTCCGGGGACTCTCTCCAGGCCACGGCCCAGTCCCGTCGCTGGAGCTGGTCCGAGAAGACTCTCCACTGCACGCACCGGAAGCCCGGGTTCCGCGAGCCCGCGTTCGTCTGCGTGTAGATGCGCAGCGACATGCCCGGGTAGATCCCGTCCTGAGGATCGCTCTCGGCTGCGGGATCGTAGAGGACGTTGCCGGAGCGGATCTCACGATCGAGCTCCTCGGCTGCCAGGCGGGCCTGGTCCACGCTCTCGCTCCGGGCCGCCTGCCGTCCGAACGCGGTCTGCATCGAGACCAGCACCGTGAAGAAGATCGCGAGGACCACTCCCAGGACGGCCGCGGCCACCATGAGCTCGGTGAGCGTCATCCCCTCCTCCGAGTGCAGCCGGAGCTTCATGTCGACTGTGGGGCGGCCGAGTAGGTGCCCTTGGCGGCGAGCGTGCCCAGGTCGACCTTCACGACCAGGTTGCAGATCTGGGCGCCCCCCGACGTCACCGCGTAGGTGATGCTTCCCACGATCGGCGATGCCGAGGCCGCGGAGGACTGGGTGCGCGTGCACGGGTTGGTGCACCCGGCGGGGTCGTTCGTCGACGTGCCGCCCGTGGTCACGCTGGCGGAGATGTCGATGGCGATGGGCCCGGAGGTGTCCGTGTAGGCGATGTGCACCGCGGGCACGGAGATGTTGGCCGGGCTTCCCGGCGCGATGGTGAGCGTCGAGTAGCCGCTGCCGTTCCAGTACGTCACCGTTCCACTCGCGCTGAGGGTCGGAGCGACGCTGTTGACACCGGCCTCGGCCGACACGGAGTCGTGGAACCCGGTGACCCGCACGAGGTAGCCGGCCCATCCGGTGGGCACCGATCCACTCGGAACTCCGGATGGCAGGCCGGCCAGGGTCAGCGTCCCCAGGGTCCGGGATGCCTCCGCGTGGATCATCCCGTCGGTCCCGGTGGATTGCGTGAGGTCGGTGAAGGCTCGGTTCGGGGTGGAAGGCGAGACGGGCGCCGCAAGGGACGCCAGGGTGGCCGTTCCGAGGTTCGAGCCGGTGCTGTTCAGGGTCACCGTTGCCGAGAGCGTGCCGCCCTGGAAGGAGGTCGAGCTCCCGCAGGGAAGCCCGTCCGTCTGGGCCAGGCCAGACGGACTGGTGCACGATGGGCTCTGCGCGACTGCAGCGGCGGCCGTGGTCACGCTGGCCGCTCCGTCCGCCCCACTCGAGGTGAGCGAGAGGGCGTTCTGGCCCCCGGAGACCGAGACGGTGCTGGCCGCGGGCCCCGTCACGTTCTGTGCGTTGTACAACTGGCCGGGCGTCCCGGGGTCGTTGTCCGCCCCCGAGGATCCGGTGGCCTGGCCGACCGAGTCGTCGTCGATGGAGGCCCCGGAGGTGAACGACGTGCCCTGGACCGTCGCGATCTGCTCGACCTGGGAGTCGGAGGCCTCGGCGGGCACCCACAGATCCGCCTGGCCGAAGGACAGGCTCTGGATCGAGCCGGTGATGTCGATGGACTGCTGGCCGGACGCGGCGTTCCCGTACAGGAACGGCTGGCAGGGAGCGGCGAACGGGTGCGTCGCCGTGGACAGGCAGCCGGACGGCGAGTACAGGATCGTCTGGAGCTGGACGCGATGGGATGTGCCCCTCCGCTCGGCGGCGCTCCAGGTGACGACGGTGGTGATGCGGAAGGTGTTCGAGGTCTGGGTGGAGCAGGTGGGCGCCGCGGTGCAGTACGTCACGTAGACCAGGACCGTGTACGTCGTGGGGCCGACCCTGCTGGTGGTCTGGTGGCTGACCAGCGGCTTGATGACGGTGCCGGCGGCGTAGCCGGTGAGCGGGATCCGCTCCCCCCCGTAGCACTTGTTCACACCGCACAGCGTGATGTCGGGGTCGGTGGCGACGGTTGGGTCGTTGCTGCTCAGCCCCTTCTTCACGGTGTCGAACGGCAGGGCGCGGATCTGCTCGATGGCCTGGTCCGCCAGCCCGGTCGCGGACTGTCGCTGGCGGGCCAGGGCCGTGTCGTAGTAGGAGATGGTGGCGGTATACGCCAGGGAGAACAGCGTGACGAACATGACCCCGAGCGCCATCATCGTCTCGGTCAGCGTCAGTCCCGCCTCGTCTCGCTCCAATCGAACGAGACGACGCCACAGATGGTTGACCCGGTTCATCGACCATTACATCGGTTGAATCACGCTCGGGGTTGATCGTGCTTGCGGCTTAACCCCTGGCAAACTCCCGGGAGCAGCGAAGGGGGCGGTCCTTAGACCGCCCCCCTGGTTCGTCCACTGCTTGAACTCACTTACCAGCCACCGGTGCAACCAGCCACCGTGGTAGGGGATGTGGCCCCCTTGCAGTATTGGACCGGGCCGTTCCCGGGGTCAGCGATACCGAAGTACGTTCCGTTGTTCTGGCTCTGTGTGACCAACAGCACGGTGCTCGCGGTCGCCACCTTGATCTGAACGATGTTGGGACCAGTAGACGGCGTCGCCGCGTCGTTCCACGTAAACGAGGGCTCGATCGCAACAGCCGTCCCTGTGGCGCCCGCGGTGAAGCCCGTGTAAACGTCCAGGTCGGTGAAGAAGGTCTTGGCCGCGGTCAACGCGTTGCGGGCGCTCGACTGCGCCGCCTTGTCCTGGGCCCTACCCCGCGCCCCGAGGAATGTCGGTAGAGCGATGGCGATCAGGATGCCGATGATCAGAACGACCACCATGAGCTCGATGAGGGTGAACCCCTCCTCCTCGTGACGCTTCTCCATGTAGTGCTTCAGCATTTGTTCACCTCCTCGCCTGCTCGTGCACTGCCATTTCACGTCTGTCATCGGCACGCCGGGCTCGGGCTTTACCCCTCGATCCGGGGGATTTCCGGAACCGACTTCCGACCTACTCACCTTGCCGACCGGCCGCCCAAGGCGGGCTGGAGACGCCAAGCGAGGCGGCCCCACGGTCTGGGGGCCGCTTCGTGGGCTGGCTCGACGAAGCTATTTGATCAGGTTGATCACGTTGAACATCGGGAGGTACAGGGCGATGACCGCCAGGCCGACCGCCCCCCCGATCACCGCGATCATGAGCGGCTCGATCAGCGAGGTCAGCGCGTCCACCGTGGCCGCCACCTCGTTGTCGTAGAACTGGGCGACCTTCTCGAGCATCGTGTCGACGGCGCCGGTCTCCTCCCCCACCGCCAGCATCTGCACGACCATGGGCGGGAACACCCCGTGCTTGGAAAGCGGCCCGGCGATGCTCTCCCCTTCCTTCACGCTTCCCTGGATGTCGCCTACGGCCCTGCTGAGGACCGCGTTGTTGACGGTCTCCGTCACGATGTCCAGGGACTGGAGGATGGGGACGCCGGAACGCAGCAGGATCGACAGGGTTCCCGCGAACCGGGACAGGGCGCTCTTGTGGAACAGACCCCCGAACACCGGGACCTTCAGCTTCAGCGCGTCCAGCTGGGCTCTGCCGTGCGGGGTCTTCTTGTACCGCCGGAACAGGATCACCCCGACGACCGTCGCCACGACCCACATGTACCAGTACGTCCGCACCAGGTTGGAGATCCCGAGCAGGAGCCGGGTGGGGATCGGGAGCTGTCCGCCGAGCGTGGCATAGATGTTCTTGAACTGCGGGACGATGAACAGCAGCATCGCCATCATGATCAGCGTCACCATGCACAGCACCACGACCGGGTAGGTCATGGCCGACTTGATCCGCTGGCGGAGCTCCACTTCCCGTTCCATGTTGTCCGCCAGCCGCAGCAGGACCGAGTCCAGCACGCCGCCGGTCTCTCCAGCCCGGATCATCGCGGTGTAGAGGTTGTTGAACGCCTTGGGGTGCTTGGCCATCGCCCCCGACAGCGAGGAGCCTCGTTCGACGTCGATCCGAACCTCGGTGATGACCTTGGCCAGGTTCTTGCTCTCGGTCTGGTCCGACAGGATGGCCAGGGCCCGCAGGATCGGGAGGCCCGAGTTCACCATCGTGGCGAACTGCCGCGAGAACACCGAGAGCTCCTTGGGCTTGACGTGGCCCGGTCGCAGCTGGATCTCGACGTTCAGACCCGCCTTCTTCTCGGAGACCGAGATGGGCACGTAGCCCATCTCGCGAAGCTTCGACATCACCACCTGCTCGTTGTCCCCGACGAGCGATCCCGACACCAGCTTGCCCTTGCCGTCTCGAACCCGGTAGGCGTAGGTGCTACTGGGCACGGTTTCCTCCCATGGTCCCGCTCATCACGTAACCCGCGGAGACTCCGGCCTGCCCGATCTGTCCGGAGACGGGGCCCAGGAGCCGGCTGAGCTCCTGTGGGTCGTGGCACCGGTCCATGGCCAGCTCATGCGTGATCAGCCCGGCCCGGACCTGGTCGGCCAGGGAAGCGTCCATGGTCCGCATCCCGAACCGTCCTCCCGCCTGCATCACCGAGTAGATCTGGTGGACCTTCCCCTCGCGGATGAGGTTCCGGACCGCCGGCGTGGCGATGAGGATCTCGCAGGCCGCCACCCGCGCCTGTCCGTCCACGGTCTGGAGGAGCTGCTGGGTGACGACGGCCTGGAGCGACGTGGAAAGCTGCACCCGGACCTGTTGCTGCTGGTAGGGCGGGAACACGTCGATGATGCGGTCGATGGTCTGGGGAGCGTCCTGCGTGTGCAGGGTGGCGAACACGAGGTGTCCGGTCTCGGCCGCCGTGATCGCCGTCTGGATCGTCTCCAGGTCACGCATCTCCCCGACCAGGATGACGTCGGGGTCCTGCCGGAGGACGTGCTTCAGGGCCTCGGCGAATCCGTGGGTGTCGGATCCCACCTCGCGCTGGTTGACCATGGAGCTCTTGTGCTTGTGGAGGAACTCGATGGGGTCCTCCACGGTCATGATGTGGGCCTTGCGCTCGTTGTTCACGATGTCGACCAGGGCCGCCAGCGTCGTCGACTTCCCCGACCCGGTGGGCCCGGTGACGAGCACGAATCCTCGGGGGAACCGGGCCAGCTCCGAGACCACGGGCGGGAGCCCCAGCTCCTCGATGGTCTTGATCTGGAAGGGGATCAGCCGGAAGGCGGCGCCGATGGAGTCGCGCTGGAAGTACACGTTCACCCGGAACCGGGCCTTGCCGGGCAGGGCGTAGGACGTGTCCAGCTCCAGGTCCTGCTCCAGGCGCTCACGCTTCCGCTGCGGGAGGATGGCGTAGATCATCGCCCGCAGCCCCCGCGGACTCAGGTCCGGGTAGTCGTCCAGCCGGACCAGGTCCCCCTGGAGCCTGATCACGGGCGGAGATCCCGCCGTCAGGTGCAGGTCGGAGGCTCCCCGTTCCAGCACGATGTCGAGGAGCTCCGGAATCGGGACATCCGGCTCCTGCTGTTCCTCTCTCGGGCCAACGCTTGTCGATTCCATGTCCCTCAGACCACCACCCTCAACACTTCTTCGATCGCTGTGAGGCCAACCTTTACCTTCATGAGCCCATCTCGACGAAGCGGGATCATGCCTTGCTCCAGCGCCACCTGGCGGATCTGGTCGGAGGACGCTCGCTCCACGGTCAGCCGCTCGATGTCCTCGGTGACGGTCATCACCTCGTAGAGGCCGATCCGGCCCAGGTAGCCGGTCTGGGAACAGGTGGTGCACCCCACCCGCCGGTGCAGCACCGAGATGTCCTGCCATTCGTGGGGGAAGAACCCGGCTGCGGTCAGCTCCGCCTCCGAGGGCGTGTACGGCTCCTTGCAGCGGTCGCACAGCTTTCGAGCCAGCCGCTGCGCCACCACGCAGTCGAGGGCGGACGCCACGAGGTAGGGCTCCACCCCGATCTCGTGCAGCCGGCTCACGGCCGACGGGGCATCGTTGGTGTGCAGCGTCGAGAGCACGAGGTGTCCGGTGAGCGCGGACTCCACCGCGATGAGCGCGGTCTCGCGGTCCCGGATCTCACCGACCAGGATGACGTCGGGGTCCGACCGCAGGATGGACCGCAACGCCGCGGCGAACGAGAGCCCGGCCTTGTTGTTCGTCTGGATCTGGTTCACGCCCGGGAGCCGGTACTCCACCGGGTCCTCGACCGTGATGATGTTCCGGCCCTCGTCGTTGATCAGGTTCAGGGTCGCGTACAGGGTGGTGGACTTCCCCGAGCCCGTGGGCCCGGTGACCAGGATGCAGCCGTACGGCTTCCGGAACGACTCCTCGAAGCGCTTGAACGCGTCGTCCAGGAACCCCAGCTGGTCCAGCCGGCGGAGCACGGACGCCTTGTTCAGGATCCGGATGACGACCTTCTCACCGAACACGGTGGGCAGGGTGGCCACGCGGAGGTCGATCGTGGACTGGCCGACACGCAGGCTCACCCGGCCGTCCTGCGGAACGCGCTTCTCCGCGATGTTCATGTCCGCCATCACCTTGAGCCGGCTGATCAGGCCGCCCTGGATGTTCTTGGGCGAGCGCATCACCTCGTGCAGGACGCCGTCCACCCGGAACCGGATCCGGACCTCTCGCTCCATCGGTTCGATGTGGACGTCGGAGGCCCGCTCCCCCACGGCCCGGGTGAGGAGCATGTGCACGAGCTTGACGATGGGCGCGTCCTCCACGGCGGCCGAGGGAAGGTCGAGGTTGATCGACTCGTCCGACTGGTCGGAGGCTTCCTGGGCCAGCTGTTCGACCGCCCCGTCGAGGGCGCTGTACTTGCGGATGGCGGCGCTGATGTCGGCCGACGTCGCGACCAGAGGTTCGACCTCTCGGCCGGTGATCGTGCGGATGTCGTCCAGGGCGTAGACGTTCGCCGGATCGGACATGGCGACCAGGAGGCGCCCCTCGCGCTCCCCGATGGGAATGGCCCGGTAGCGCTTGGCCACGGCTTCGGGGATAAGCGCCGTTCGGGAGGGGTCGATCGGGTAATCGGAGAGGTCCACGAACTCGAGGCCGATCTGCTCGGCCAGGGCCCGGACCAGGTCCGTCTCCTTGATCAGCCGGAGATCGATGAGGATGCGCCCCAGGGACTTCGGGACGCGCTGCTGTTCGGCCAGGGCGGCTTCCAATTCCTCATCGGTGATGAGGCCCTGGTCGATCAGGATCTGACCGAGTTGCTTGGTTTTCTTCCTCACGCGCGGATCGGCCCTTCGATGTCCCGGATCTGGGGCTAGATACGTCCATCTTCGACACCGAACGGGCCGTCCTGTAGAAGCTGCGCGAACTCCCTGGCCAGCGCGACCCGGTCGATGTCCTCGGGGTTGACCGATGTCTGGGAATCGTCGAACGGCTCCTCGTCGTCGTCCTCTTCGGTGGGAGCAGGGAGGAAGGCGGATGGACCCTCCGCCGTGGCGCCGGCGTCCGCGGTCTCCGGGGCCGGGAAGGCGGGCGGCGCGGGCGCGGCCTCCTCGGGGACGCCCGGGAGGTACCCAGCGGCTGTCGCCGTTTCCACTGGCTCGGACGGCGAGGGAGGTTCACGGAGCACCGAAGGCATCGGCTCGAAGATCGGGCCGGAGGGCTGCGGGGGCGCGGCCACGCCGGACCAAGGTGGCGAGGCGGCGACCGGTTGGGGTGGCCGCTCGGAGGGCAGGATGCTCCCGAAGTGCTCCCGGTTGAGGTCGACCGTCTCGGGCCTCCGAACGGCGGCCCGCTGGTCCCGGGAGTCCTCGGCCGCCAGGAGGGCTTGCTCCAGGTAGTCCAGGAGGATGCCGGCCCGGGTCCCCGCGGACCCCACCGCGAATGCGGCGTACGGGCCCCGGCGGACGTAGGCCCACAGCTCGCCCGAGAACTGGACGAACCCTCGCTCGGGGTCGCCCACCGCCGCGAACCGGAGCCACGCCGGGGTGACGTCTCGTTCCCCGCCGGGAGGGAAGGCGCCCATCACCAGCCCATCCCGGGACAGGATCACGCAGCCGAGCACCTCTGCTCGCGCCGCGACGCGCGAAGCCAGGGCGGTGAAGTCGATGTCCATTGAGGTCGCTGAAGAGCATCGGCACTCGATGCTGACCGATTGAGCGAATGTCAGGCGGGCGGTGCGGCCAGGGCCGCGAGCGCCGCGGCGGACATGGCGGCCACCGGCGCCGCCTGGCCGGTCCACAGCTCGAAGGACAGCGCGGCCTGATGGACCAGCAGGCCCAGACCGGTGAACGCGGCCGCGCCCGCCTCGCGGGCCGCCGCCACCAGCCGGGTCACCGCCGGCCGGTACCACAGATCCACCACCAGACGCTCCGGCCCGAGCGGCGGAAGCGGGAGCTGCGCCGGGTCGGTAACGGGCGTGGCGTTCACCACGACGTCGGCCTGCACGGCGCGCGCGCCATCCCAGGGGATCGCCGCGCTGCGCACGGACAGTCCCTCCAGCGCCTCGAGCGCCGCCGCCGCTCTGCTCGCATCGCGGGCGGCCACCGTCAGCG
>JALYLZ010000104.1 GCA_030774015.1 Actinomycetota bacterium
GATGGGACAGCGAGGTGGAGCGTCACGGCCGGGTGGCCGAGGCCTTGGAAAGTCACCTGGAAGGTCTCGAGAAATTGGCTTCGTCGAAGGAAGGACTTGACACGGCACCCGTGGCCGGTTAATCGAGCGGACCTTCGGGGAGACCCGCCGGCGGGTGAAGGTCATCGGCCGTCTCCCGGGCGAGCGGAGCTGCCTGTCGCTGGTGTGGGCGGTGCTCGACCGGGCCGGCCGCGGGTGGCGGGGCGTGGACATGAGCCCCCGCGCCGTTCGCCTGCTCCAGGATCTCCGCCGGGACCTGTTCGGATCGCCCGCTCAAGCGGCGCGAGAGGAGGTGATCGAAGAGACTGTCGTACCCGCTGCGTAAGATGACCAAAAGGAGCTACGCCCTACGGTCATTTACACCAGCCGTGGGACGCCACCGCAGAATCCGGCTTGAAAGACTGGTCAGCTACCGCTCTTGACCACCGGAACAACTGGCTCCGTGAACGTCATGCTCACCGAGGTGGTCGTGTCCGCCCTCGCTCGGGAAGCGAAGGACCGGACCAGGGCGATGACCCCGCCAAGGATAGCAAGCCTCCGCTATTCTCGGTCGTAGGTAGAGATTGGGAGGGAGAAGCCGTTGACCGGCGAGCAGCGGGACTGCATGACAATCCTACGGCACATCGTGGAGGCGGAAGTGCGCTTTGGGCAGGCGGCGGAAGGACAGACATGGGATTTCAGCAAAGCCAGGGATGCCCTGAGAGGGGCCATTGACGAAGCTAGGCAATTCCTGAACAAGCATGGAGAGTCAACCTCGGCTGCCCCGATTCTCCGAGAGATAGACTCGCCTCCCTAGCCCCCGGGCAGACACTCGGGAGAATTGGGGGCGGGCCAGCTCCCGGAAACGTGGCCGTCTGACGGAGGAGGGGACATGAGCGGCGAGGGCGGTTCGCGGACCATCCAGGGGGTCGAGGCGCCCGCCAGTGGCAACTGGGAGATCGCGGGACGTCACCCGCCCTATTGTGCTCTAGGTCGAGTTCTCCGGGTTGAGTCAGGACCCGTAGGGGAACCGTCGGGCCGGGTTCTCCGCGACCACCGAGATCGACCGGGAGGAGTTCGGGGCGAGCCCCGCCCGGGCTCCAGACGATCCCGTCGGCGGGCCCGTACTACATCGCGGACCAGTTCAATGGGGAGTACACGATCCTGAAGCGGAACCCCAACTACACGGGGCCGCGACCGCACCAGCTCGACGCGATCGCGCTCCGCGAGGGCGTCGACGTCCTCGAAGCGACACTGAGGGTCGAGACAGGCGCCTGGGACGGCGTCACGAATTTCCTCGATCCGCAGCTGACCCCTGGCTCCGCGATGGACAGCCGGTACGGGGCGGACGGCGACCGGCTGGGCCCGCCGAGCCCTGGCGGCCGAGCAGCCTGCGGAGCAGGGCGTACAACACCGACATGAACACGGGGCGGGGATGCTACCGGACCGCGCTGATGAGGAAGCGAAACTGAGTTCTGGCACCCTTCAGGCGCGGACCCTCGACGCAGCGCTGGGTCGTCCTCGCGGCGGAGACCAGGCCACATCCGCCGATCCACCGACTCACGATCGGGACTCTTACCAGCTCTGGGCTACCAGCTCGTAGGATTCGACGCTGGCGACCTTGCCTCCCATCGCGTCTGCCACCTCAGTCCGCATGGGGCCGATGGCCTCGACGCTTCCTTCGAGCGCGGCCTCGTCGGCGTAAAATGCGACTGCCACCAGCTTTCCAGCGGACCTGTCCGCCAAGAAGTTGACTGCTGTGAACCCTTGCAAGCCCTTAAGCCCGGGAATGATCTTCTCGTTGATGATCTTGACTGCGTCGTCGATCCTTACTGCGTCACCTTCGATCGTGCTGATTCGCGCCTGCATAGCCATGATCTGTCCTCCTGTCTAGTGGGCCAAGCAATCCTGCGCCGTGAGCGGGCGATTCGCAAACTTTGG
This sequence comes from Actinomycetota bacterium, assembly GCA_030774015.1. Taxonomy (NCBI): domain Bacteria; kingdom Bacillati; phylum Actinomycetota; species Actinomycetota bacterium. Next base: position 1,960 of record JALYLZ010000104.1, read on the forward strand.
CCTCCTGGTCTCACCGGCCGGGTTTCCTTCGTCATCCTATTGACGGATCCAGTCGAGAGCATGCGACCCTCGGACGAGCACGGCTGGCTGGCTGAGCGATTCGAGGCCCACCGGGCGTGCACCCGCGGTCCGAAGGGCATCGGCCTTCCCGGGGGTACGGGTGGTGCCGGCCACCTTGTGGCGCGCTCGACGAGCAGCGGGACGAGCCTGAAGGGTGCCAGAACTCCGATTCGCCTCGTGACCAAGACCGTCCGGTAGCATCCCGGCCCCGTGATCATGTCGGTGCTCTACGCCCTGCTCAGCAGGCTGCTCGGCGTCCTCGCCCGCTCCAAGCGCGGAGAGGTGCTGGAGATCGAGAACGCGGTGCTCAGACATCAGTTGAAAGTCCTGCGCCGTCAGGTCCGCCGGCCGAAATTCCGTCCAGGTGATCGTGCCCTCATGGCGACCGCGAGTCGGACCATGCCCCGGGACCGATGGGCCTCGTTCCTGGTCACTCCCCAGACACTCATCCGCTGGCATCGGGAGCTGGTCCGGCGGAAGTGGACCTACCGGCGTCGACGACGACCCGGACGTCGTCCGATCGACCGGGACGTCCGGGAGCTCGTCCTCCGCCTTGCCAGGGAGAACCCCAGGTGGGGTTACATCCGGATCCAAGGTGAGCTGCGGAAGGCAGGGATCCGGATCGGCGCCACCACGATCAGACGGATCCTCCGTGCTCACGGACTCGGTCCTGCTCCCCGCCGTGAAGGTCCGGCCTGGATGCAGTTCCTCCGGGCCCAGGCCCAGGGCGTCCTCGGCACCGACTTCTTCACCGTCGAGACGATCCGGGCTCAAGACCCTGACAGGCGAGCACGACACCAGGCTGTGGAGGGTGCTGCACCACTACGTGGAGCGTGCCCGGGCAGCGCGATGCGACGAGGCCGTCCGGCAGGTGGGGATCGACGAGACCTCCTCGCGCCGGGGACAGGACTACATCAGCCTGTTCGTCGACCTCGCGGTGCCGAGGGTCCTGTACGCCACAGAGGGCCGCGACCACACCACTGTGGAGCGCTTCGCCGCCGACCTCGCCGCCCACGGGGGGGATCCGGAGAAGATCACCGACGCCTGCTGCGACATGAGCCCCGCCTACATCCTCGGGATCGAGACCTCGCTTCAGAACGCCGAGATCACCTTCGACCGCTACCACCTGGCCCAGCTCCTGTCGAAGGCCATCGACTCCGTCCGCCGCGAGGAGGCTCCCTCCCGTGAGGAGCTCCGCCGGTCGAGGTACCTGTGGCTGAAGCGTCCGGAGAAGCTCACCGATCACCAGCGGGCCGATCTCGCCTGGCTCAGAGTCCGCGACCGCGGCCTGCGCACGGCCCGGGCCTACCGGTGGCGCCTCGCCTTCGACGCGTTCTTCGACCAGCCCCCGGCACTCGCCGAGGACTATCTCGACCGGTGGTACCGCGGCGCCATCCGCAGCCGGCTCGAGCCCATCAAGGACTTCGCCTACACTGTGGGCGAGCACTGGGACGGCGTCCTGCGCTGGCACATCACGAGGATCTCCAACGGCGTGCTCGAGGGGATCAACTCCCTCGTCCAGGCGGCAAAGCGGCGGGCCCGCGGGTACCGCACCGCGACGAACCTCATCGCCATGACCTACCTCATCGCCGGGAAGCTCGACATGGCGTCAGCCCACACGAAGTAGCGAGGAGCCGGCAAATCCCAGGATCCCACGCCAGCCGACTCCGGCTCCCGCATTGAGGTTTGTCGCGGGTCGCTCTTGACCCGAAGGAGCACTCGCGGTCGACGGGAGTCCCGTCGTCAGCTACAGCTCTGCCGCCCTCCTCGCAGTTCTGCATCTTCTCGGCCGTGCCGTTGTAGCCAGTCGAGATAATCCGGTTCTCCCGTACGAGCACTGCCCCCGAGTGCGTGGTTGCAGGCGGGGACCTTCGGGTCGGTCAGCCGACGGCGTTGTCGGCGAGGGCGTGAAGGATCGTCTTCATCTGAAACGGGGTCAGGCCGGGATGCTTCCCGAGGATCCTCGCCACCACCCCGGCCAGATGCGCCGCTGCGAAGCTGTTTCCCGTCGCCCGGAGGGTCGTCCCGGCGCGCCAGGCCACCTCGACGTCGATCCCCGGTGCCCCGAACTCGACCGGTGGGGCGGGGTTGTAATCGAAGCGGAACGGATCCGTTCGGCCGTGCGCCGCCACCGAGAACACCGACGAGTACTGCGACGGGTAGCTGGGGGCCGCCACGTTGTTCACCGCGGAGACCAGCATGAGATGGTGGAAGTAGGCCTCGTCGGCCAGCTCGTGCAGCAGCGCGAAATACTCCCGCTTGGACGTGCTGAGGCTCATGTTGACCACCTGCATGCCGTGGTCGATGGCCCACCGGAGCCCGGCGGCGAACACCACGCCGCGCCCCTTCAGGTTCCCGCCCAGGACCCGGACGCTGTAGAGCTCGGCTTCGGGAGCGGCCCTGCGGATGATCCCGGCGCAAGCCGTGCCGTGCCCGAACAGGTCCTCGTGTGGCCCCTCGATGGCGCGGACCTCCTCCGGTGCCTCCGGGTCGTATTCGAACGCCACCGCCCCGGCCACCCCGCCGACGGCGGGATGAGCCGCTTCGACGCCGCTGTCGATCACGGCGACCTTCACCCCGGCGCCGGTCCCGCTGTCCATGGCCCACTCCCGCGTGATCCGGGCCGGAAGGGTGGGCCTGACGCGGCCAAGCCTTTCCGGCTCGAACTGCCAGGACCAGGCGGGCTTCATCTCCCGGGCCGGCCCCGGAGATAGGAGAGGAACTCTTCCAGCAGCCGAGTGGCCGCCGCCCGCTCGCGAGTTCCCAGCCGACCCAGCTCGGCGAAGCGAGCGGCGAGCTCGGCCAACTCGGGGTCAGGACCCGTGGATTCTCGGGCGACCAGCTCCAGCGCCGCCACGACATCCCGTCCTTCGGCCACCCGCGCGGCGGCGGTGAAGAGCGTCCGTCCGAGTTCCGAGAAGACCCGCGAGGCCTCGATGGCGAGGGCGGCCTGCCGGGCGAACAGCGACAGCAGCTCGAGGTCCGTGGTCCCGCCCGGCCCGCCTCCTCGAGGGTCGAGGACCTCGATGACGCCGATGATCTCGCGGTCGGTCTCGAGCGGCATGGCCAGGATGGTGTTCGGAACATATCCGAGGGATTCGGCGATGTCCCGGGCGAACCGGGGATCCCGGGCCGCGTCCTGGATCGCGATGGGCTGGCCGGAGGTGACCACCCACCCTGCGATGCCGCTGCCCACCGGAAGGCGCATTCCCACGATGGCCTGCTCGGCCCCGCCCGAAGCCATGTGGAAGACGAGCTCCTCCTCGCTCTCGTCGAGGAGGGCGAGCGAGCAGGCTGTGGCCCCGAACACGGCGCGGGCGGCGGCGATGATCGAACGGAGGAGCTCGTCGTGGCCCGCGGGAACCAGTGCCGGCCCCATATCGGTGGCCAGACGGGCCAGCTCCCGAAGCACCGTCTCCTCGGTCTCGCCGTTCTCGCCCACTCGCCTCCCTTACGAAGCGAGGCCCGCTCGGCGGCGGAGCGCCTCGACATCCTTGAGGACGATCGAACGCCCTCGGATGTCCAGGTAACCGCGGCGTTCGAACTGGTGAAGGATCTGATTGATGCTCTGCCGCGAGCCGCCGACCATCGCCGCCAGATCTCCCTGCGTCAGGTGCAGGTCCATCGCCACGCCCCCAGCCGGCTCTCCGCCCCGATCCGCCGCCAGCCCGAGAAGCAGCTTCGCGACCCGTCCGTGCAGGTCCAGGAAGACCAGGTCGCCCGCCTGCTCGGTCATCCGCCGCACCAGGCTCCCCAGCGATCGAAGCATCGCCTCGGCCACCGCAGGCGTGGCCACGATCACGCCCATCAGATCCTCGCGGCCCAGCACCAGGACCGTGGTCGGCATGAGCGCCTCGACGGAGGCTGATCGGGGACCGCCGTCAAGGAGCGCCAGCTCGCCGAACACGCTGGGTGGCTCCAGCGTCGCCAGGACCATCTGCTCGCCATCATCCGACGTGACCACCACCTTCACCAGCCCCTCCACCAGCACGAACAGGGCATCTCCGGGGTCCCCCAGGAAGAACAGCGCCTGGCCCTTCCGGTACCGGCGCTCGCTGGTTCGGGCGGCGAGCTGCGTCAATTGCTCCGGCTGGAGGGCCGAGAACAAGGCCGTCCGAGCCAGCATCGAGGCCGCCTGTTCCGCCTTCATGTCGGTTCGCCTCCGGACCAGCGAAGCGTAGGACGCCTGGGACGGGGAAGCGAGCCGGCAGGTGGCTGGGGGGCGACTCTTGATCGGGGGCGTCCTCGCGGCCTAGGCTGCCGGAGGAGTGTCCGCATCTCGTGGCCTTGTGCCCCGCCTTCCGCGCGACGCGTGGGTGGTCCTGGGTGGGGATGCCCTCTCCGCGGTGGGCAGCGGACTGACCCTTCCGTTCCTGTTCGTCTATCTGACCCGCGTTCGAGGGATCGAGCTCGGCATCGCCGGCCTCGCCGTCTCCACGGTGGCCGTCGCCGCCATCGTCGGGAATCCACTGTCCGGATGGCTGAGCGACCGGGTCGGAGCGCGGGAGACCCTGATGCTCGGCCTGGTGGTGGCAGCAGTCGGGTGCGTCCTGATCGCCATGGTTCGGGAGCCCTGGCAGGCCTTCGTGGCCACCGGGGTGGAGGGGTTCGGCGCGGCCATCATCTGGCCGTCGCAGGACGCCCTCCTGGCCGGGCTGGTGGGACCGGGGCGGCGCTCCGAGGTGTTTTCGGTTCGCTTTGCCACGCTGAACGCCGGCTTCGGCGTCGGCGCCCTGGTGGCCGCGGGGATCGTCGACGTGTCGCGGCCGGGCACCTTCGTGTTCATCTACCTGGTGGACGCGGCGTCGTTCCTGGCGTTCGTGCCGGTGCTCCTCACGATCCGGGTCCCGAAGCAGCGGTCCGAGGACGCGACGGCCGAGCGGGGGGGGTACCGCCAGATCCTGCGCGACCGGGTCTTCCTGCGGTTGTGGGTGCTGACCGCTCTGCTGGTGGCCGTGGGGTACGGGCAGTACCACTCCGGGTTTCCGGGATACGCCACCCGGCCGGGCGGGATCACCGTGCGGGCGCTCGGGGTGGCGTTCGCCGCCAACACGTTCGCGGTCGTGCTCGCGCAGCTGTTCGTCCTGCGTGCTCTGAGCGGACGTCGCCGGACCCGGGCCATCGCATTGGTGGCCCTGGCCTGGGCCTGCGCTTGGGGGATCACGCTGATCGGTGGGGCACTGGGGAGGGGGACGGACGCGGTGGTCGCCTTCGCGGCCGCCATGGTCGTTTTCGCCGTCGGAGAGACCATGCTCTCGCCGGCGCTCTCGCCCATGGTGAACGACCTGGCGCCGGATCGGCTTCGGGGCCACTACAACGGCCTCTCCACGCTGGCCTGGACCACCGGATTCATGATCGGACCGGCCGTGGCGGGGGTGGTGCTCGGGACCGGGACCCCCGGGCTGCTGTTCCTGGGGCTGATCGGGGGCTGCGCCGTGGTGGCCCTCGGGGCCCTTCGCCTGGAGCGCCACCTGACGCCGGCGGCCAACCGCATCGGCGGGGCCGCCGAGCGCGGGGAAGAGGCCGGGCCGGCCAAGGCGCAGTTGCTGCCGCTGGGTGAAGAGCCATGAGCGGAGAGCTTCGGCGGGTCCTCGGCCTCCGGGCGGGCCTGGACTATCGAGGAGCCCTCCAGGCCGCGACCGAAGGGGTCTCGGCGCTCGAAAGCGACCCGTCCAGGGAGCCGCGGGAGCTGACCCTGCTCCTGCTGGAGCTCGGCCGGCTCCAGGACGAGTTCGGCCGGTACCGGGAAGCGGAGGAGGCCTACCGGCGAGCCGCCCTCGTGGCGAGGGAGATCACCGTCAGACCGGAGGGAGAGGTCCTGGAGGGCCTGGCGCTGGGCCGGGCGGTCGGCGTGCTCCGCACCCAGGGGCGGCCCCGGGACGCCGAGGGACTGCTGCCGGAGGCGCTGGCCCTCGCCGAATCAGGTTCGCGCCGCGACGGCCCCGAGCTCGCGGAGGTCCTGGTCGAGTTGGGCCGGCTGCTCCAGGACCTGGACGACTACCGTCAGGCCGAGCCGATGCTCCGGCGGGCGGTCGACCTCGCCGAGCGGGCCCCGGACGGCCTGGCGGGACGGGGCGCCCTGGTCCGCGCGCTGGGGGGGCTGGGCTCGAGCCTCCGGGCCCAGGGCCGCTTCGAGGAGGCCGAAGCGTTGTTCCGTCGCGCGCTGGCCGGGGCGGAGCAGGCGTTCGGCCGGGACTCGCTCGAGGTGTCGTACGTGCTGAACGACTTCGGGATCCTCTGCAAGTTCTGGGGGCGGTTCGAGCAGGGCAAGCCATTGTACGAGCGGTCGCTCCGCATCCTGGAGCGCGCGGTGGGGACCGAGCACCCCGACGTGGCCAGCCTGTACCACAACCTGGGCGGCCTGGAGCACGCTCGAGGAGACTTCGCCGCGGCCGAGCCGTACGCCCGGCGCTCCGTCGAGATCCGCGAGCGGACCATGGGGCCGGACCACCTCAAGACCGCCGCCGACCGGGCCGCGCTGGCCTCGATCCTGGACGGCCTGGGCCGGCGCGACGAGGCGGAGGCGCTCCTTCGTTCAGCCTTGGAGGTCATCGAGCGGACCTACGGCCCCGAGCACTACGAGGTCGCGGTGAACCTCAACAACCTCGGGGCGATCGCCCAGCGCCGCGGCGACCTGGCCGAGGCCGAAGCGCTGTACCGGCGGGCTCTTGCCATCAAGGAGAAGGTGCTGAGGCCCGGGTCGCCGGAGGTCGCCTTCACGCTGAACAACCTCGGGCTCCTCTGCAAGCTTCAGGGCCGGTACGAGGAGGCCGAATCGCTGTACCGCCGGGCCCTGGAGATCCTGGAGCCCGCGGTCGACCCGCTGCACCCCAACCTGGCGGCGTGCCTGGCGAACTACGCATCGCTGCTGAAGCTGGTGGGGAGGGAGGCGGAAGCCGAGCCGCTCGCAGCGCGGGCCCGGGCCATCGATGAGGCGCGCAGCGAAGAAGTGTCGGGAAGATGACAGGCAGATGGTCGGCAGGAGGACTGACAGCACGACGCCGGAAGCTCATGATGGGGGTGAACCGGGCGCCCGACCCGGGAGAGGAAAGGAGGCCGAGATGACCGAGGACGTGCAGGGCCACGGGGTAACCCAGAACGTGAACGAGAGCGTCGAACGCGAGGACGTCGAGGACCACGGCGCGGACTTCCAGCACAATGAGAGCGTCGTACGTGAGGAGCCCGAGGACGTCGAGGGCCACGGGGTATGGCAGAACGTGAACGAGACGGTGAAGCGCGAGGAGCGCGAGGACGTCGAGGGCCACGGGTTCACCTCGAACGTGAACGAGAGCGTTGAGCGCGAGGAGCCCGACGACACGGAGGGCCACGGGATTACCGGGAACGTGAACGAGACCGTCGAGCGCGAGGACCCCGAGGACACCGAGGGCCACGGGCTTACCGGGAACGTGAACGAGACCGTCGAGCGCGAGGACCCCGAGGACACCGAGGGCCACGGGCTTGTCGGGAACGTGAACGAGACCGTCGAGCGCGAGGACCCCGAGGACGCCGAGGACGTGCAGGGCCACGGGCTCGAGCAGAACGTGAACCAGAGCGTCGAGCGCGAGGACGCTAGGGCAGAGTAGAGTTGCGCGATGGTCTGGCAAGGGGCCGACCCCGGTCGCCGTTGCCCTGGGACTCATTCGCTGGCCGGCGGACTCCGGATATCACAACGACGCCGGACGAAGGGATCGAAGAAAGCGCCCTCGAGGCCGGCCCGAGCGCTCATGAGCGCGCAGGGCTGAGGGTTGACAGCTGAGGGCTCAGCCCCGTGGCACGCTGTCGTGCAGCGAGACCGCTCGGAGGAACGCGGCAGAGGCCTCATCCGGATGGGGCGATGTTCGCTCTCGGATTCATCGCCATGGTGGAAGCAGCCGGGTTGCCCGTGTGCCTGACTGGGTGGACGTCGTGGCGCCGCCGAAGGCGAATAGGCTAATGAGGCGCTGATAATGCGGTGACCAGGGGGTGTGGAGAGTCCCCTGCTTGACCTGTGGGGGCTCCTCTGGGAGGCCGCCGTTCGAGCAGGTCAGCGACCGCGGATCGCCTGGACACTCCCTGCGGTTGCCGTTTTGCTCGCCACGGGCTGGGCGTCGCTCGTCTTCGCGGGAGCGGGCTTCTCCGGAACCGGCTGGGCGGGAGTCGCCTCCTCGCTGCCCTTTGCCGCGCCCTTCCTTGCGCTTCCTGTGTTCGCCGCGATGTGGGAGCCCCTGGCTCGTGGGCTCCACGCCTTGGCGGACAAGCCGCGCAGAGCGCTGCTCCTCCTGAACGCACTGAACGTGGTCGACGCCATGTTCACGGCGTTCGCTGTCCGGACCGAGGGCGCGGTCGAGGCCAACCCGTTCGTTCGCGTGATCGGCCTCCCGGCCAAGGTCGTTCTCGTCGGAGCGTTGAGCCTGATCGTGTTCCGCGTCCGGCCTCGAGTGCTCGTCTGGCTCACCATCGTCCTCGCCGGCGTGCTCGTCTGGCATCTCGCCGGATTCTGGGCGAGCCCCCGCTGACGGGGCAGGGTGGCGGCTGAGCGCTACCGCCAGGAAAGATTCGTGTGGCATGTCGATTCCGTGGATCCTCGTCCGACGCGTTGGAAGAGACAGGGTTCACACCCGGGCCGAAGCGTCCGGGGCCCGGCTCGAACGGAAAGGAGGCGCGACATGCCCAGGTTCATGATGATGGTGAAGGGAGACCCGCAGCCCGGTCAGATGCCGAGCGAGGAGATCCTGGCCGCGATGGGCAGGTACAACGAGGAGCTGGCCAAGGCCGGCGTGCTGCTCGACCTCTCGGGGCTCCATCCCAGCGCCGAGGGCGCCCGCGTCAGGTTCTCCGGCGGGAAGCGCACGGTGACCGACGGTCCGTTCACCGAGTCCAAGGAGCTGGTGGCCGGGTACTGGCTCATCCAGGTCAAGTCGAGGGAAGAGGCCATCGAATGGGCCAAGCGTGTTCCCTTCGAGGCCAGTGACGAGTTCGAGGGCGATCCCGAGATCGAGATCCGCCAGCTGTTCGAGCTGGAGGAGTTCGGCGAAAGCCCGGCGGTCGAGCAAGCCCGCGAGCTAGGGAAGCAGCTCGGGAAGAACAAGTAGCCGCGGGTTCGAGAACGGAAAGGAGACAGGAAGATGCGCTACCTCTCGATCTTCAATGCGGTGGAGCGGGAATCTCCCCCCTCGCCGGAGGAGGTGCAGGTGATGGGGGAGTTGATCGAGGAGATGTCGAAGGCGGGCAAGCTGCTGACGACGGAGGGGTGCCTGCCGAGCGCCCGGGGCGCGCGGGTCCGGCGCTCCGGCGAGGACACCACCGTGACGGACGGTCCCTTCACCGGGGCGAAGGAGGTCGTCGGCGGCTTCGCCATCCTGCAAGCCGACTCCAAGGAGGAAGCCGTCGAGCTGGCGAAGCGCTTCCTCGACGTGGTCGGCGACGGCGTGTGTGAGATCCGCGAGCTGTACGAGCAGCCGGCGTTCGTCGCCGAGTGACGGCGACGGACTCACGCCACGCCGTCGAGGCGGTCTGGAGGATCGAATCGCCAAGGCTCATCGCCGGCCTGGCCCGGATGGTGCGCGACGTGGGCCTGGCCGAGGACCTCGCTCAGGACGCGCTGGTCGCCGGGCGATCGACCACTTCCGGCGGGCCGCGATGGTCGAGCGCAAGCGGCAGGAGCTCGGGCGGGAGCTCGAGGTCCGACAGGAGACGGCGGTGCCGGATCTCGAGGCGATCGAGGATGACGTGGGCGACGACCTCCTGGGCCTGATGTTCGTCTCCTGCCACCCGGTCCTGTCGAAGGAAGCCCGCATCGCGTTGACGCTCCGGCTGCTGGGAGGCCTGTCCACCGAGGAGATCGCCCGCGCGTTTCTGGTTCCGGAGCCGACCGCCGCGCAGCGGATCGTGCGAGCCAAGCGGACCCTCGCCGAGGCCCGGGTCCCGTTCGAGGTTCCCCAGGGTTCCGACCGCGAGGCCCGCCTGTCGTCGGTCTTGAGGTCATCTACCTCGTCTTCAACGAGGGCTACTCGGCGACGGCCGGCGACGACTGGGTGCGGCCGGCGCTGTGCGAGGACGCGCTACGTCTGGGCCGCGTCCTCGCCGGGCTGGCGCCGGACGAACCGGAGGTCCACGGCCTGGTCGCCCTCATGGAGATCCAGGCCTCGCGGCTGCGGGTGCGGACGGGGCCCGGGGGCGAGCCCGTGCTGTTGCTCGATCAGGACCGCGCGGTGGGACCAGCTCCTCATCCGACGTGGCCTCGCGGCGCTCGAGCGTGCCGAACGGCTCGGTGGCGCGCTCGGCCCCTACGCGTTGCAGGCCGCCATCGCCGCCTGCCATGCGCGGGCCCGAACCGCCGCCGAGACGGACTGGCCCCGCATCGCGGCCCTGTACGACGCGCTGGCCCAGATCGCGCCGTCACCGGTCGTGGACCTGAACCGTGCGGTCGCGCGCCTGGCTCGATAAGAGGTACGGGGGGCCCCTCACGTCGGTGGGCCCCGAGCGGATCGAGTACGTCGACCCGGAAGCCGTTGTGTCGATCTACGACTCCCGCCCGTCGTGGCTCCTCCACCGGAATCTCCGCGGCGACCGTGCGGGTCCACCTGCACCGCGGGCGGAAGCGCCTCCGCGATTTGTTGGGATCCGAGGAGCGTGACCCGAGGGCCGCGGACGTTCGCCGACGGGACGTGTTGGGCGGCCTCCTTCACGAGTACAGCGTCGCGGCATGAGTTTGTGTACCTCACGGGTCCAGGGGCCCGAGTAAGCTCAGAAGCGCATGCCGACCGTTCGCGAGGTCATGACGACCGAACTGGTCTCGGTCCAGCCCGCGACCCTGGTGATGGACGCCGCTCACGCGATGTTCTCCGGTGGCGCCGGATCGGCGCTCGTCATGGATGGCGGCAAGGTGATCGGCATCTTCACCGAGCGTGACATCATGCAAGCCTTGGCCGTCCAGCCCGACGCCGGACGGTCCTCTCGCGTGGCGCAGTGGATGACGTCCGACCCGGCGACGATCGGTCCGGACTCAGCGGTGGGGGAGGCACTCGACCGTATGCTTGCCGGCCACTTCCGTCACCTCCCCGTGGTCGAGGACGAGGCGGTCGTCGGCATAGTCTCGATGCGTGACCTCGCAAGGAGCATCGCGAAGAAGTGACCCCCGCCGCGGCGCAGCTCCTCCGGCCCCGGCGCATAGGGAGCATCGGCCGCGTGACCTTGACCGTGTGACCCACTCCGAAGAGAATTCGCCTCCAATGGGCGACCGGGACAATCGGGCGGCGGTCGAGCGCTACTTCGAATCGCTGCGGGCCCGGGACTTCGACGGCATGAGCGCCGTCCGCCACGACGACGACTTCGTCCAGGAGTGGCCCCAGATGCGGGAGCGGACCCGGGGCAAGGACAACGCCCGGGCCATCAACGAGAACCACCCCGCGTTACCGAAGCCGACCGTCCCCACATCTGCCACGCCCAGGATGCGAAGCGACTTTGCGATGAACCAACCGTCCCCGAGCTCGCGGCCGAGCTGAAGGGGCGACACGAAGGGCGGGGCGTTCGACATCGACGAGGCGACGGCGACGAAGATGCGGCTCCTCGCTGAATCGAGTGGGTGCCGCGTAGAGGGCTGAGGCACAATGACCGTCCTTCCCCGTCGATAAGGGGAGGACCGTCGTGAACAACCTCGAACTCTTCAAAGCCGCCCTCGGGCTGCAG
>JALYLZ010000105.1 GCA_030774015.1 Actinomycetota bacterium
TCGCCACCAACTGGCGGTCCTCCGTCGTCAGGTCAAGCGACCCGCCAATCGGGCATCGGACCGGGCGTTCCTTGCCGCGGGCGAGCAGGCTCCTTCCGAGAGGGCTATGGCACTCGTTCATCGTCCGCCCCGAGACGCTCCTGCAGTGGCATCGCCAGTTGGTGAGAAGGAAGTGGACCAGGCCGCGCCGGCGGCCCGGCCGACCCGCCATCGACCCTGAGACCAGGGACTTGGTCCGGCGGCTGGCCCGGGAGAACCCCCGGCGGGGCTACCGACGGATCCAGGGTGAACTCCTCGGCTTGGGGATCAGCCTCTCCGCCACGTCGATCGCCACGATCCTTCGCCGCGCAGGGCTCTCCCCTGCTCCTCGGAGGGGACCGACGTGGAGCCAGTTCGCCGGTCCCAGGCCTCGGGCATCCTGGCCTGTGACTTCTTCACCGTCGAGACGCTCCTGCTGAGGACCTACTACGTCCTGTTCTTCATCGAGCTGAAGACCAGGCGGGTGCACCTGGCCGGGGGGACGACGGGCCCGGACAGCGCCTGGGTCACCCAGCAGGCCCGGAACGTGGGCGGCGATCTCCGCGACGTCGGGGTCGCAGCCGTCACGGCCCGGCGGGGGCGGCTCGGGCCAGCGGATGGCGAGGACGGTCCGTAGGGCATCCGATGGCTCGGCGCCCTTCTCGAGGACCCGGGCCACCTCCTCCTCGCTCGATTCCGGTTCCCCTCGGTGAGGCCGTGGTCCCTCACCATCCGCTCCAGAGTTTCCGGGCCCGCTCCCCGCAGGCAGGTCGTTCAGAGGCGTGGCTGTCGACCGCGCGGAATCAATCGCTCATGGGGGTGGCCGAGCGCACGAAGGCGGCAGAATTGGGAACGGCCACGGGTCCCTCCCGCGGCCTCTTCTGCCGCGGCGGTCTATTGGTACGCTGCCGGGACGATCGATGCGCTCACCCCGCTCGGCGCCTAGACCTCCCCGCTGGGGGATCCCAGGGCGATGTCCCCGGCCGGGTGATCATTCCGCCGGACCCGAACCCGTCGAGCCATGAGCAACAGCGAGACGACGAGCAGCGCGGCCGCGTACAAGAGGCTGACGGCCACCATGGCCCACACGGAGGACGTGTCGCCGAGGGAGATGTCGATGAGCCTCTCCGCGCCATAGAAGGGCAGAGCCTTCGCCAACGCATCGGAGGAGCTGAGACTGAGCTGGATGCCCACGACGCCGATCAGGACCAGTGTGGCCTCGAGCTCCCTCGGGACGAGGGAGCCCACCGCGAGGCCGAAGGGGAGGGCGACCACGGCCACCATGGCGACGCCGAGGCCGAAGATCCAGGGCCGTGGTGGCCCCGACACGGCGGCCATCAGGGCGGCCGATCCAGCGACGATGGGGACGCTCAGCACCGCCAGGCAGACAAGTCGCCCTACCAGGAGCTCACCGGGGCGATAGCCCATGATCACGAGCCGCTGGTCCACCCGGCGGGAGCTCAGCACGGAGAAGATCGCCGCCCCGGCGACGGAGAAGGCCATGGCGATCGCGCCCGGGATGACGGCGTCCGTCTGGTGCCCGGCCATGGCCCCGTAGAACGACAGGGGAAGCGCGATGAGCAGCAGGAGCGACAGGCGCCGGCGACCCAGGTCCCGCCCCTGCATCTCCGCGATGGTGAGCGTTCTCCGGAGCGCGGTCACGAGGATCCCTCCGGGCGCACCCCAGTGGGGTCGTGGAGCCGGGTGAGCTCGACCACCCGGTCCACCCTTTCCAGCTCGGCCAGCATGTGCGTCACGATGACGACGGCCCTCCCTTCCCGACGCCATCGCTCCACGTGATCCCAGAAGTTGACGTAGCTCCCACGATCGAACCCCTGGTAGGGCTCGTCCAGCAGCAGGATCGGGGGGTCCCCCAGGAGGGCCAGGGCGACGTTCAGCTTCTGCCTGGTTCCCCCCGACAGGTCCTTGGCCACGGTGGGCTCCTCGACCGGGAACTCGAAGGTCCGAAGGAGATCCCTCCCCCCGGCCAGGGCGCCCGCCCTGGACAGACCTGCCGCGGTCCCGAAGAGGACCAAGTGTTCGTCCGCGGTCAGGAGGTCGAAGACCCCCGGCTCCTGGGGGCAGTAGCCGACGCGGCCCGCGGTGAGCACGCGGCCGGCGCTCGGCGCCAGCAGGCCCGCGCAGATCCGGAGGAGGGTGGTCTTGCCGGCTCCGTTCTCGCCGACGAGCGCCACCACCTCACCCGACCGGACCGACAGGCTGGTTTCTCGGAGGACCCGCCTGCGTCCGAACGACTTGGAGATCTCCGTCGCGAGCAGCAGGGGCGCGGCGCTCACCGGGCCATTCTCCATTCGCTTGTGTTGAGCGTCGAGGCGTCAGCGGGCGTGGCCGACGACCACGGCTCGTCACTACCGATACACCCACACTAGGGCCGCCGGTCGGCCCTGGGTGCGATTCGGCGGCGACGCGACGACCCCGAAGTCGAGCACACGGTGGTGGCGACCGCGTTCTCGGGGATCAAAGCCGCAGCGTGTCGCCTAGATCGAGGCCGCAACGGTTTCCTAAACCGTGTGTCGCAGGTTCGATTCCTGCCGGGGGCACCGAAAGAGGTACCCTGACCTGTGCGAACGTCTGCCGGCCGCCCTGGGCGGCCTTCTGCCGGGAGTTCTTCGGTTGGTACAACGCGTCCCACCACCATTCCGGCATCGGGTTCATGACGCCCGAGGCCGTGCACACGGACGGGCTCCCGAGCTCACGAAGCGCCGGGCGGAGGTCCTCGCCGCGGCGTACGCGGCGCATCCCGAGCGCTTCGTTCGCAAGCCCCCAGCTCCGCCCGAGGTTCCGACCGCGGTGTGGATCAACAAGCCAGAGGTCGAAGAGGAGGTGGAGAGTCGGTAATTCCCGCGGGAAGGTGTCTCAAAGTGGTTGACAGGTTCCGAGCACGCATCGCCTGAAGTCCCCGTTCATGGTAGGAAAGCGCGAATGAGCATGGTCCCTCGCGTCGGCACCGAGCTCGCCGGCTATCGCATCGAGTCCGTGCTGGGGCGCGGCGGGATGGCCATCGTGTACCTGGCCGAGCATCTCCGGCTCGGTCGCAAGGTCGCGCTCAAGGTGATGGCGCCCGAGCTGGCCGACGACGAGCGGTTCCGTGAGCGCTTCATCAGCGAATCGCGGCTGGCCGCATCCCTGCACGACCCCAACGTCATGCCGATCTACGACGCCGGCGAGACCGACGGGGTGCTGTACATCGCCATGCGCCTCGTCGAGGGCTCGGACCTGAAGACCATCATCGTGAACGAGGCCCCACTCGATCTCCGACGCACCGTCTCGATCATCCGCCAGGCGGCCAACGCGCTGGACGCGGCCCACGCGGCCGGGCTGATCCACAGAGACGTCAAACCGGCCAACATGCTGGTGACACCGGCGTCGGGATCGCGCTCCGAGCACGTGTACCTCACCGACTTCGGGTTGACCAAGCGCGCCGACTCCAAGACCGGCTACACGAAGACCGGGACGTTCGTCGGGAGCATCGACTATCTGGCCCCGGAACGAATCGAGGGGAACGCGCCCCCCACCGGCCAGGTGGACGTCTACTCCCTGGGCTGTGTCCTGTTCGAGTGCCTGACCGGACGCGTGCCGTTCGTCAAGGACAACGACATGTCGGTCATGTGGGCCCACATGAACGAGCCACCACCGCGCGTCACCGCGAGCAAGCCGAATCTCCCCCCGGCGATCGACCAGGTGGTCGCACGGGCCATGGCGAAGGCGCCCGAAGACCGGTTCGCGAGCTGCGGCGACCTGGCGTCGGCCGCGGAGGCCGTCGCCGCCTCGGCGGACACCGGGGCGACGGTCACCGGACCCCCGGACTCGTCGATGACGCATCTCCGGCCGGAACCGATGCCGCAATCCGCGCAGACGGAGGCCGCCTCGAGGTCGTTCCCCGCAGCGCCGCCTGCACCGGCTGCACCGGCTGCACCGGCGCCGCTGCCGGGGCCGCCTCCGGTGGAGCAGCCGGGGAGGCGCCCCATCGAACGAGAACCTCGGGAACGCGAACGGACCCGAAGGCCCGCCTGGGTCCTGCCGATCGCCGCGCTCCTGGCCGTGGCGTTGGCGGCCGGCGGGTACCTCCTCGGCAAGAACACGGCCGGTACGACACCAGGCAAGTCGCCCCGGGCCACCGGTGGGCCCGTGCCGATACCGGCAGGCTCAGGATGCACCGACCTGAACGGGAACCCGGTGAGCGTCGGCGGCACCGAGATCGCCGCGGACAGCATCACGTGCCTGCTGGCCAAGCACGTTCCGGCCGAGATCCGGGACGGGTGCGTGACCCTGAACGGGAAGACCGACGCGGCCAAGCTGCCGCTGCCGGGAGCGGCCCAGCAGCCACCCGTGGCGGACGTGTTCCTGCTGTGCGACCACGTCAGCTTCGGCGGGAACACCTTCACGGCCTGGTACATGTTCAAACACGACCGCGACGAGGTCGGGGTGGACTACCAGCAGATCCTCACGTCGAACCACATCGCGGTGAACGAGAACGCGAACCAGCAGCGCTGTGCTACCATCCATCCGATCGAGCGGCGTTGGTACGTCGAGAAGGAGTCTCTGGATCCGGCGGGCGCGGCGACCAACGTCGTGCACACGTTCGACACGAAGCAGGCGCTGCCGTTCTCCAAGTTCTATCCCGTCTACGGGCGCTTCACCTGCTTCCAGGACGGCGCGGACGAATGGATCGCGTGGACGGATGCGAACCTGACCGTCCTCACGGTGGCCAAGAGCGCAGGCGGGAACTGGGACAAGCTCCAGACGTGGTGGGCGACCGACGCCGGGCCCGGCCACCCGCCAATCGCCTGACCGTCGCGGCGCAGGTCACGCGCGAGGAGCCACGGCCTCCTAGCCCGAAGGGGTACAGGCCTCCGGCGCGACGCCGGCGTGGTTGCTCGGCATGGCTCCAGGGTTGGGGCTCGTCTGGATCTTCCAGCCGTGGCCGTTCCAGTGCTCGATGAGGGTCAGGGCGTGGAGCAACCCGGGAGTGTGGGCGCCCACGGCCCACGCGTTGGTGCTCGAGGTGGCTGAAACCCCATACAGGTTGTTCTGGGCCACGCCAGCGTTGGGGCTCCGCTGGATCTTCCAGACGTGGCCGTTCCAGCGCTCGATGAGCGTCCTGGCGGGATTGAGCGGCGGCATGAACGAGCCCACCGCCCAGGCGTTCGTCGACGAGGTCGCCGCGACGGCGGACAGGAAGTTGCCACCGCCCACCAGGCTCGGGCTCGGCTGGACCTTCCAGGCGTGGCCGTCCCAGTGGAGGATCAGGGTCTGGGTGTCACCGCCGTTCGACTGGTTTCCCACGGCCCAGGCGTCGGTGGAGGATGTCGCGGTGACGGCGGAGAGGGAGTTGCCGACGCCCGCCGCGCTCGGGCTGTGCTGGACCGTCCAGGACTGACCGTCCCAGTGGAGGATCAGGGTCCGAAGGCTGCCCCCCACGACGTGGCTTCCAACAGCCCATGCGTCGGTGGCGGAGGTCGCTGAGACCCCGAGAAGGTAGTTCGCCGACGTCCCGACGTTCGGGCTCGGCTGGACCTTCCAGGCGTGGCCGTCCCAGTGTTCGACGAGGGTTCGAGCGTGGTGAGAGGCACCAGAGTAGCCCACGGCCCAGGCGTTCGTCGGAGAGGTCGCGGTGACCCCGTTCAGGAGGTTCGCGCCGGTCCCGACATTCGGGCTCCCCTGGAGCTTCCAGGCATGGCCGTTCCAGTGCTCGATGAGCGTGCGACCGTGCACGTAGGTGTGGCTGTACCCGACGGCCCAAGCGTTGGCGGGTGAGACCACCGCGACGGCCGTCAACTGGTTGGGGACCGAGGCCACGTTCGGGCTCTGCCGGACCTTCCAAGCATGCCCGTTCCAGTGCTCGATGAGGGTATGACCCTGGTCGAACGCCCCGCGATACCCCACGGCCCAGGCATTGGTGGAACTCACCGCCGCGACCGCGTTCAGGAGGCCGGTTCCCGTCCCGGCGTCCGGCTGCCGTGCCGCCCGAACCCCACAGGCCGAGGCCGCCCGAGGATGGGTCGACGCTCCCGACCAGGCCGTGCCAACCATGGCGCAGACGAGCACCAACGAGGCAGCCATAGCGGCGGCCGAAGACGAAACCAGGCGGACTCGCATCTGTCCCCCCATGACAGGCGTCCGCTCAGTGTCGAGGCTCCGGTGCCGATCGGTCAAGGACTGGGGGATCGCGGTTCGTATCGCTCATGGGCCTGCACGCGGCTGTCCTCGCCCGCCAACCGAGGCTCAGGGCACGAAACCGAAGATCGTGGCCGGCGAGCCGGAGCCCCGGAAGTTCCGGGGGCCTCCCACCACGATCCACGCGCCCCTCGCCGGGAGCGCGCCTCGTGGACGCCCATCCATCCTTCCGCCCATCCTGCCGCGAGGGCGGAGGGGTCCTGGCGCTCGCCCTGTGGGAGCTGACCGAGCTGCTGCTTCAGCCCTCGCTCAGGACCGACTCCCCCGCCCACCCCACCTTGAGCGTCCTCACCGACCCCGTCCTGGCCACGTACCCGGGTCGGTCGGTCGCCCTGCTCCTGTGGGTGGCTTTCGGCTGGTTTCTGGTGAAGCGATGACCAGCCACGACCTGATCCTCCGTCTATGTGCTGATCGCCCTGGTCGGGGTGGCCCTGGAGGTGCTCAGCACCAGGCAGGGCGAGTTCCTCGGATGCGTCCGTGGACCGCACGCGGACCGGCTGGTGAGCGCGACCCTGAAGATTCTTCGCTCAACAACACTGCCCCAATGAGTGGCTGTCCCCTCTGAACCCCGGGTGGCCGCTCAAGCCCTTCTTCGCTCGGACCACCGGCGGAAGCGCACCGTACAGGCCCAACTGTGTTCCTGCGGCGCGAACTCAACAGCGCTCGCGGCGGTGGAGGCGCCGACATCGGCCTCCGCAGGTAAGGAGCCTTCCCCCGATTGGCGCAGAGGTGTACAACCTCCCCCGGGCGGAAAGATGGTTACCGACTCTCGCATCGGCACCACCATCGCCGGCTACCGCATCGAGTCGATGCTCGGCCGGGGCGGGTCCAACTGGGTCTGTCGAGGCAGGTCGGTGCAGTCTTTGGGTGCGCCCCGGAAGGGAGACCGCCTGTGAGCAAGAAGGTTCTACTGAGTGCCCTTGCGGCGATCCTGGTGCTCTCGATCGCCGGACCGGCGTTCGCTGGGAGCCCGAACGGGTCCGGCGGGGACATGCCGGCCTATTACGATGGGCAGCTCTTCACTATCAACTTCAAGCTCCTCAAGCCCGATCTGCACAAGAACCCGTCGTTCAACACGATCTACCAGTGCGACGCGTGCGCGGCCGCTGGAGTGAGCTTCGTCTCGGTCCTGGACGCCATCCAGGGCGACGGCTTCAACCCGATCTGGGAGGAGGTCCAGATCACGTTCAACCCGGGCGTCACCCCGGTCCAGTTGACCTCAGACACCGACGTCGTGGCGGCCGCGGCAGCCGGCCAGATCACCCTCACCGACACCGAGGAGTTCTATCGCTGCTCGGTGGTCGGACAGAAGTAGTTCCTGCTCCCGACCCCTCGATCGACCCGTCACAACCCCATGGCGGCAGTTCCCGCAGGGTCCTGGCCCGACCCAGCAAGTTGCGTCAGGCCCGGCGGGATGCTCCCCGGGCTCCCGCCGACCGGCCGAGGGCCACACAACGCCCGTACGCCTGGACGATCACATCGCGCATCAGCGCCGGGGAACACCCCTTCACCAGGTACGCGTAGGCACCCACCTCGTGTGCGCTTCGTGTCGGCAGGGGCCCGTCGTAGGCCGTGAGCACGATCACCTGGGAGGGACCTCCTCCTTGATGGCCCGGGCGGGTGGCCTCGATCCCCCCGGTCCCGGGCATGTGCAGATCCATGAGGACGACGTCGGGGTGAAGAGCCCGGACGATCCTCACTCCCTCCGTGCCCTCGCCCGCCTCCCCGAGGACCTCGATGCCCTCGGCCTCGAGCACCTGCCGGAGCAGGGCCCGGTTCTCCAGGTCGTCCTCTACCAGGACGACGCGAGGTCGGATTCCCCGGGTGGTGTCCTGTTGCGTGCCTGCGTGCTCTTCCCCCAGCGGGACAAGCATCCCTGAAGGCGTCCCTCCTTGGCATCGGCCGTTGGGCCAATTCTTTGGCCGAACACGCGAGGCGAACCACGGACGCCAGGTGACGGTCACGCCGTGAGGTGGCGCTCGCCGGTGTCAAGGCGGCCGGTGCGGTTCAGCCGGACGAACGCATCCACGGCGACCGGGTCGAACTGGGTGCCGGCCGCTTCCAGCAATCGCCGGATCGCCTCGGACACGGGGAGGGCTCGTCGGTACGGGCGGTCACTGGTCATGGCGTGGAACGCGTCGCACACGAGGATGATCCGGGCTTCCACGGGGATCCGCGTTCCCTCCAGGCCTTCGGGGTAGCCGCTGCCGTCCCAGTGCTCGTGGCAGGCCCGCACGATCGGCACGATCGGATGGAGGAACGGGACCGGGGCGATGATCTGCGCTCCGATCTCTGGATGCCGTTTCATCTCCACCCACTCCTCGGGGGTGAGCGCGCCGGGCTTCCTGATCACCTCGCTGGGCACGCCGATCTTGCCGATGTCGTGAAACAGGGCGGCGAGCTCGAGCGTCCGGAGTGGCTCCCCCTCCAGGCCGAGCTCCCGGCCGACCGCCAGGGCCATCTCTGCGAGGGCCCGGGCGTGGTCGTGGGTGTGCGTGTCCTTCGCCTCCAGCGCGTTGGCGAGCGCCTCGACGGTCGAGAGGTAGGCCTCCTCGAGCGTGCGGGCCGCCTCTCGCTCGCCCTTGATGAGCCGGGCGTTCTCGAACGCGGTGGCGGCGTTGAAGGCCAGGACCTCGAGCAGGCGCCGTTCGTTCTCGTCGAACTGGTCGAGTCCCAGGCGCGAGAGCACGATGACGCCCGTGGCGCGCTCGCCGTACAGGAGCGGGACCGCCAGGATGGTCTCGTCGATCTCCGGCGTCCCCTCGATCTGGATGGCGAAGTCGCAGTGCGCCGCGTCGGGGACGTAGATGGTCTCGCGCCGCTCGACGGCCCTTCCGGTCGCGCCCTCGCCGACGCGCGTGAGCAGGGCGTCGAACGTCTCGCCCTCGTACTCCGACAGCTCGCCCCGGAACGCGACGGGGATGAGCATCTCGGTGGGCTCGTCCAGCACGTAGACCCGGCAGTTGTGGTAGTCGATGAGGCCGCGGAGCTCGGCCGTGATGACCTCGCCGATGGAGGCCTCGTCGTTCAGCCGGGTCAGGCGCGACGCCAGCTTGTGGAGCATCCTCATCTGGGCCAGCGAGCTCAGCTCGGGAAGCTGGACGTCCGGGACGTCCCGCTTCGACCGCCGCCGGCCCCTGGCCCGCGCCAGGCGGTGCGAGGCCAGCATGCGCGGCTCGTGCTCCCGTGACCCCATCGCGTCGGCGAACTCCTCGCTCCCGTACACGACCACCCGGTCCTTGCCCTCCGCCTTGGCGGCCAGGAACGCTGCGTCGGCGCAGGCGAACAGGCGCCGGGGTCCGGTGGCCTGGCGGGGCGCTTCGGCCAGGCCGAGGCTGATGGTGGTCCGGATGCCCGAGGGCAATGAGAGCTCGCGGGCGGCCTGCAGGAGCCGGTCGGCGAGGGAGGCGGCCTCGGGGGCGCTCTGCCCCGGCAGGATGATGGCGAACTCCTCGCCCCCGATCCGGCACACCGGGTCCTCCGCCCGGCACACCGCCCGGCACGTCTTCGCCAGCTCGTGCAGGGCGCGGTCGCCGACCAGGTGCCCGTAGCTGTCGTTGACCCACTTGAAGTCGTCGATGTCAAACACCAGGAGCGAGACGCTCGAGTGGAGGCGGATGGCGCGGGCCACCTCCTCGGCCAGACGCTCGTCATCCCGAGAGCTGGCCGGCCTGAATTTCTGCCCGAGTGCCTACCCTGGGCTAGGGAGGCGAGTCTATCTCCCAGAGAATCGGGACCGCCGAGGCTTTCTCTCCGTGCGCGTTCAGGAATTGCCTGGCTTCGTCAATGGCCGCTCTCAGAGCATCCCGGGCTTTGCTGTTCCGCGCATGCCCTTGGGCGGGTGCAGGATCGTCCGAGGGGTCATCCAGGGTCCGGTACCTGCGACAAGTTCAAGCCCTTCGGCTCCTGCGAAAGGAAACTACGCCTCGACGAGGATCACCAAAGTTTCGGGCAGTACGCCGTCATACGCCATCGCCTCGGCCATCGCCTCGTTCTGCATCGCGCCCATGACGACATCCATGTCGGCAACGTCCATGAGTACCGCCACTCGGGTCGGGTTCTGCGGGTCGACGAACGTTCGGATGTTGGTGACGCCGAGGGGGCCGAAGACCTCTTCGCGCTTCGGCGAGGCAAGCCAATGATCCTTGTCTTTCACGTCGTGGTGGGCGATCACGGTAGGCATGGTGTCTCCTTTGATCGTGGGCCGAGCGGTAGCGCCGGACCTCGCAAGTGTACGCCGTTGTACCTCATGCCTGCAAAGGCGGCGCGGGCGAGCGGATGCTCGGTCGTCCAAGGGACACGGGGGTACCATCAGCCCGCCGTCCGTGCCAGGGTTGCAGCCCTCGGAGGGCTAACAGGAGGTGCTGCCATGGCCGAGGATCCGCTAGTTCACTGGGTCCAGGTGAATCCCTTCGGCCTGCTTAGGGACGAGACCCAGGACGCATGGAACGCAGGGAATGTCCGGGATGTGCTCCAGCTCGACTCGGGCGCCGTCGTCATCGCGACGGAGACCGGCGGGGTATGGATGATCATTCCGGGGCAGCCGGCGGTCTCGCTGAGCGGCGGCTGGGATCACCCCGACGTCGACTGCCTGGGGTTCGGGCCTGATGGGCCCCGTCACCTGTACGCCGGGACGGCCGACGGGGTCTTGTGGGAAACCGATGTGACGAATGCGCTCCCACTCCTGACATGGAAGACCGTTCCCAACCTCCCGGACACGGGGCCCATCTACACCATCGCCGTCGTGAGGCCCCACCGGTGGATCGTGCTGGCGTGCGACAAGGGCATCTTCTGGTCTCCCATCCCCTCCGGGTCCGCCGGCCAATACTCGTGGAAGCGAGCGATCGACGACCCACAGGTCCCGGCCGGGTACCGGTACTTCGACCTGGCCCTTGCGGCGACCGATCCGAACGGGGGGGAGGGGTGGCAGGAGGATCTGGCGTCGTTGACCGTGGTCGCCGGCGGCATGGGGCTCGGGCAGGATCCTGGAGGGATCTTCGTCGGCCGGTGGGACGCCGGGGACTTGGTCATGAAGCGCTCCCTCTTGTTCGATCCGGATGGCCGCGACATCACCCCCGTGGAGTGGGCCATGGGCCCGGTCTCGGTCGATGCTGCCACCTTCCTTCCCACCTTTGTGTACGCGCTGTGCTCCCAAAAGAGCATGTCCGTGATGATGGTTGCTCGATCCGAGGACGGCGGGCAGACCTTCCAGCAGCGGGGAACGAAGGTCCGGGGATCGGCCAAGGACCTGGTCGCTCTGGCGGGGCCCCACGGCGGCGATCGCCAGAACTGCATCGCGGTGAGCACGTGGGACGCCGATTACGTCGCGATCGGCTGGACCCACGGCCCGTTCGCCTCCAAGGACGGTGGGATGACGTGGCTTCAAGTCAGTCCCTCCAGCCCTCATCTTCACGCCGACATCCACGCCGTCTACTTCGCGGAGGATCCGCCCAATCCCAATCCGGTCCGGCGGCTGTACGTCGGAAGCGACGGGGGGCTCGCCAGCACCGAGGACTTGGCGACGCTCGACGGCCGAAGCTTCCGGAGCGACTACAACCGTGAGCTCCCCAATCACCAGTGCGGGATGCAGCAACAGCCGCGAGGCTTCTACAGCAGCCTGGGCGCCTCCTTGACCGAGGACGGGCTGGTTGCGCTGGGAGTGCAGGACAACGGCAACGTGTACTGCGTGTTCGGTCAGGTGTCCACACCCTGGCGGCAGCTCGACGGCGGGGACGGTGGCCTGAACCTCCTCGTGGATTCGTATCTGGCTCGCAACGTGGCAGGACAGACCCCCGATCGACCGTCACAGCTCGCCATCTGGAACGGCGTGAGCTTCGACTCCAAGGGGGTCATCCCGGTCACCTCCGCCGGATCCTCCGGCCCGCCCGCTCCCCAGGGCATCGCCAGTCCCCGGGGGGCCGTCAGCCGCGAGCGGTTCTCGTGGCCCGGTGCCCCGAGCATCCTCGCCGCCGTGGCCTCGGGCTCCGACGTCTACGGGCTCTGCCTGGCAAACCCTCCGAGCGGGCTCGAATGGCGATACCTGGCGAGCGTCCCTCTCGCCTCCGGGGCCACCATCGCTTCGGTCGCCCCGGTGCCGAGCGGCACGATCTTCGCCGGCTCGACCGACGGAAGGATCTTCGTCCTTGACCCGGGCCGGGTCTCCGAGATGCAGATCCAGCTTCCCCCTCCCAGCCCCACCACGTCGCTCGTCGGCGGGGGGGCCCTCGACGGTATCGCGGCGGCGACCGACACCGACGCCTTTGCCGTCCTGAACGGGGTGAGCTGGCAGCAGGGCGGCACAGTCTGGAGCCAGAACTACGTGATGGCCCTGGATAGTCAGGGCTGGAGGCCCGTCACCAGTGGGTTGCCCCCCGACCAGACGTTCTACGCGCTCGAGCTCGACTGGACGCACTCCCCGTCGGTGGTCTTCGTGGCCACGGACCGGAAGGTCTACGTGAGCCGAAACGCGGGCGCGTCGTGGGACAGTGCATCCGAGGGTCTCCCGGTCCGACCGCACTGCGCGGATCTACGGTTCGTGGGGGAGAAGCGCGGCGACTACCTGTACTTGGGCACGTGGGGGCGGTCCGTGTGGGTCTCCCGACTCAACGCCGACATCGGAGTCGCACCCTTCATGTAGGCAGAGGTCGTCCACCAACTCTCCACATGCGGTCCTGCCCCGCGACCTCCTCACGCAACTCAGGAACGTCAGAGGAATCGGGGGATGCCGGCAGCTCCCGAGGTGCGTCGAGGTGCCGCAGCCAGGTCCACGCCGGGTCGAAAACCTGGCCGGATCCCCGGGTCACGCCAGCGCCGCCAGCGGTCGCGGGTGGTCTTTCACCACCGGAATGACTGCTGGTGGGAGCAAAGGGTTCCGGCCCGGCTCACCCTCGCTCCCGCCGGGCCCCCACGCCGGACTGGAGGCCCCCCTGATCACCCGGCGGACACGGCCGGTGGAGAGGTCCAGCACGAACACGTCGAGCCGGCCGGCGAAGGCGATCGAGCTTCCGTCCGGGGACCACGACGGCCCGCTTCCCCGGACGAGGTGAGCGAGCCCGCCCCCGTCCGCGTTCACCGTGTACACGGCGCCGCCTCGGTCGAACGCCAGTCGAGCTCCGTCCGGAGACCACGATGGGTGCAGGTCCGCGGGGGCCCCGGTCCCTTTCGCGCGAATGAGTGGATGCAGTCCGGAGCCGTCGGGCCGAATCAACCACAGGCCGAGCGCCCCGCCGTCGCACTGCACCGCGAACACGATCTGGCCGCCGTCGGGGGACCAGGAGGGCATGAGGGCGTAGCAGGCGAGGCGCCCCTGGTACTGGTCACCACCCGCGAGCTCTCGAACACACAAGTTGATCGCGCCGGGCACGAGCTACACAAAGGGCCAGCGTGGATGACACGGCGCCGCGACGACGTCGATGTGGGCTCCCCAACCTCCCAGCGGAGTCCTCCTCGAAGGTTCGGTCCCGAAATGACGAAGGCACGCCCACAGAATGTCGTGTTCCGCCGAGACCGGGGTCCCCGGGGCCTCAGCGGGAGGCGGGGGACTTCGCCACGCTCACCCAGATCGTGCCTGCGGGCTGATCGATGCCGATGGCTGAGAGGGGCGACCCGAGGTCGATGGTGGAGACGTCGTGGGTCGAGGGGTCGATGCGGTAGATCCTGCCGTCGGTGTTGTCGGTGACCCACACGGCCCCCAGGCCGACGGCGATGGCCGCCGGATCGTTTCCGACCCTGATGGCCGCATGCACGGCGCCCGTCTCGGGGTCGATCGGCACGACGGTGCCGGACGAGGAGTCCAGGACCCAGACCGAGCCCGACCCCACCGCGATGCCCTTGAGGTTGCCGCCCACCTGGGCGGTGAGGGTGACCTTCGAGCTGTGGGGGTCGATCCGCGAGATGGTGTTGTGCAGGCGGTCCATCGTCCAGACCGCGCTCCGGTCGATCGCGATCCCGTCGATGCTGCCTCCGACCGAGACGTCGCCCACGCGTGTCCTCGAGCCGGGGTCGAGCCGGATCAGCGTTCCATCGCCGAAGCCGACCCATACGAAGCCGTCGCCCACGGCGAGCGTGCTCGGACTCCCGAGGGACAGGAAACCCAGATTGGCCACCGGGCGGTCCGTGGCGGGATCGAACACCTGGACGGCGTTGAGCGCCGGGACCCATACGCTCTGGTAGCCGACGCCCAGGGCCGCGCCGACGGCGGGGCCGGACTGGGTCGGGATGACGGCGCGGACGGTCGCGGTCCGCTCATCGACGTGCACCAGGTTCGGGAACCCGAGGAGCCACACCCCGCCCTCCCCGATCGCGATCTGGGGAACCGCGCCGACGCTTGGATGGCGGATCGTGTGGAGGATCTTCCCGGAGGGCTCGATCTCGACCACGGAGTTCAGGGGCGGCGCCGTCGTGGTGGCGGGGGTCGACGGGCTGTGGCTGGGCGCGGCTCCCGGCGACCCGTGGTGTCTCGACAGGAGGAGCCCGAGGACCACGAGCGCCAGGGCGGCCAGCCCGCCCGAGGCGACGAGGAGCCGGACGTTCCGACGGGGAGCGGCGGCCGGGGGAGCCGGCTCGGACTGTCGAGGCGTGGCGAGAGCGTCGCGGGCCGCCCCCGCCAGCTCGCCCGCGCTCTGGTAGCGGTCCTCCGCTTTCTTGGCCATGGCCTTCGCCACGACCTGGTCGACGGCCGGCGGGAGCTCGGGCCGGCGTGTCGTGACCGACGGCGGAGGCTCCTCCAGGTGGGCGTACAGCACGGTCACCTCGAGGTCGCTCGGGAACGGCGGCTTCCCGGTCAGGCACTCGTAGAGCAGGCACCCCAGCGAGTACACGTCGGCCCGCCCGTCCACGGTGCCTCCCCGGACCTGCTCGGGGGCCACGTAGTCGATGGTTCCCATGAACTGGCCGGTCTTGGTGAGCGAGGTGGCCCGCTCGTGACGCTTGATGAGGCCGAAGTCAGTGAGATAGGCGTGATCCCCCTTGCCCACCAGGACATTGCCCGGCTTGACGTCGCGGTGGACCAGACCCGCCTCGTGCGCGGCGTCCAGCGCCGACGCGACCTGGGAAACGATCGACGCGGCCCGCTCGGCGGGGAGCGGCCCGTCGCGCTCCAGGAGGGCCCGCAGATCGGTCCCCTCGACGTAGCGCATGGCGATGAACAGGACCCGGTCCGCCTCGCCGGCCTGGTAGATGGGCACGATGTTGGGGTGCTCGATCGAGGCCGCGGCGTCGGACTCCCTGACGAACCGCTCGCGGAAGCTCGGGTCGGCGGCCAGGTCCTGCCCCAGGACCTTCAGGGCGACCTTCCGTCTGGGGGAAGCCTGCTCGGCGAGGTAGACGACGCCCATCCCACCGCGGCCGATGACGCCCTCGATCCGGTACCCGGCGATCTCGGTCCCCACCCGCTGGTCGCTCACGTCGCGAGTTGTACACCCCGGCCCGGCGATTGAGAACCGAGTTACCTGCTCCCGAAAGGGGTTCCCCTCATTTGAGGGCCAACTCTTGCAGGATCTGGGCCGAGAGCCGCTCCCCGATGAGATCGGCAGGCAGGTGGGATCCCCGCCACATAGCCTCCCTGCCCTGGTCAACGCCGCGGGGTTAACGCGCTTTGAGGCTCAGCCAAACTCTCTCCTAAGCCTGAATCCACCGGGGAACTTGGCTGACCAGGGGGACGAACGAGAGAAAAGGTGCCTCTGACCTGGGAGAATGGGCGGTGACCAAACCAACCAACTCTCCCGGAGAAAGGCACCTTTCGGATGCGATCTTCCCACGCCTTGGACCGTACGGGAATCACCTTCGACGATGACCA
>JALYLZ010000106.1 GCA_030774015.1 Actinomycetota bacterium
GCATGACCCTGATCGCATGCGCCCTGCTTCGGTGGCGCAGAGGCAGGCAATCCGAGGCGGCTAGTCGGGCGCGCCGACCGGCGCCGTCCAGTCCGGTAAGGCCTGCCCGCCCTCGCAGTCCTGCCGCAGGGGCAGCGGGTCCGGCGCCAAGGGCTGCTGGCCGAAGTCGAAGTCGTACGACAGGTTCGTCGCCGCCCGGTCGCGCGCGGTGAGCTGCCCGAGGCCCCAGTCGTCTTCGATGAATCGAAGGATCGAGGAGAACTCGCCCTCCTGGTGGTCGATCCAGCCGGGCTTTGCGTAGGGCGAGATCACCAGGAGCGGCACGCGGAAGCCGAAACCGAACTCGTCGACGCTGCGCGGCGCCACGTGGTCGTAGAACCCTCCCCAGTCGTCCCACGTGATGAAGATCGCGGTGTCCTTCCACATGGGGCTCTGCATGATGGCGTCGACCACCCGCGTGGTCCAGTTCTCGCCGGCGCAGAAGTTGTACTCGGGATGCTCGGACAGGGCGAACTCCGGAGTGATCCACGTGACCGGAGGCAGCCGGTTCGCGTCGATGTCCTGGACCACCTGGTCCACCCCGAACACGTGCTGCTTCCACTCGGTCGGGTCGTTCCGGATGTGGCCGATCGCCGCGTAGGCCGACCAGATGTAGCCGGAGTGCGGCGCGTCGGCCCACGGCGTGGGCGGCGCGGCGTAGTACGCCCACGGGATCCCGGCCTTCTGGAGCAGGTCGCCTTCCGTCTGGAAGTCGAAGCACGGCGACACCTTGTGGACCTTGCCCTCCGTGTCCACCACGTCGACCAGCTCGCTCTTCGGCGCGTCGCACCCCCAGGTCTTGTAGTCGCCTCGATCGGTCGATGCGGGGGCCTCGGGATTGTCGTGCGTGCCACCGGACTGCGCGGCGATGGTGAACAGGTGGTTCGGGAACGACGGGCCGTTCACCGAGGCGAAGAAGGCGTCGCCGAGCACGAAGCGCTTGGCCCAGTGCCAGTAGTTCGGGAGCTGGGACGGGCCCACCATCTGGGTGAAGGCGTACTGGTCCGCGGCCGGGCTCTGGTTGAACCCGTCCATCTTGCCGCCGTCGTAGGCCTTCAGCGCGGCGGCGTAGTCGTGCGGGAGGTCGTGCGGGAGGCGCTGGTCATACCCGGGGGTCAACGGGCGCATGGTGCCGTGGTCGTCGGCCATCCGCGTGCCGTTCGCGCCCGGGAACCGGCCGAAGAGGTTATCGAAGCTCCGGTTCTCCTTGACGATGAACACCACGTGCTTGATCGGCCACTTCGTGGGGAACGTGGTGGCGTCCACGGGAGACGGCTCCGGCCTCGAGGATGACGATGTCGGGCCGGTGGTGACGGTGTCCGCGCCGCCGGTGCAGGCCGGCACCACCAGCGCCATTGTGGCGAGCAGGGCGAGGAATGTGATTGGGCGCAAGGTTGAACGGCTCATGGCTCTCCGGGGCCGCGGCAGTCTACCCGGCGGCCACCGAAAAGGCCTTGCCAATCAAGGGGGCCATCGCGCATCATCCGCGCTCGTGCGCCCGCTCCTGGTCTCCCTGGCCGTCGCCCTGGCCCTGGTCGCGCTGCCCACGCGTTCCCTGGCCGACGCCTTCTCGGTCCAGCTGACCAGTCCGCCTGCCGGAGCAACCGTGTTCGGGACGGAGGAGGTCGACGCCACCACACAGGGAACGGTCACCTCGGTGTCGTTCGACTGGTCCAGCGACGGCGGGGCCACGTGGCAGCCCATCGGCACCGACAGCGTGGCGGACGACGACCAGTGGAGCGCGACGTGGGACACGGGCTCCTTCAGCGGCCCGGCCGAGCTGCGGGCCATCGCCTCTGACGGCTCCACCACCAGCGCCCCGAGCACCGAGTCCGTGACGGTCGACAACACCACCGTGTTCGTCACGCTCTCGTCGGCTCCGCCCGTGTTCAGCCCGAACGGTGACGGGCACCTGGACGTGGCGAAGGTCACCGTGATGGTCTCCAAGCCGGTCATCCTCGATGTGTCGGTGACCACCCTCGACGGCACCCTCGTGAAGGCGCTCGTCTCGGGCAGGCAGGTTCAGGCGGGCGCCGCCCACCTGACATGGCGGGGACGGCACCTCGTCGACGGCCACTGGAGACCGGTGGCCGACGGCCCGTACACCGTCGCCGCTTTGGCCACGGACGACGTCGGCACTCAGGGCACGGCAAGAACCACCGTCGATGTCGATACCACGCCGCCCACGTTCGCCTGGGGTGGCATCTCCCCGGAACCGCTCCGCCGCGATGGCCGCCTGCGCTACTCCTTTCGCGCCGCCGATCTCGACGCTCCCCTGAAGGTCACGCTCTCCGTGTGGGACCTGACCGGCCGGGTGGCCGAGAAGACCGGATACAACCTGAAGTCGGGTCCCTGGAAGCTGTCCTGGAGGCCGGCCTACTCGGACGGATCTGCGCTCATCCCCGGCCTGTACCAGGGACAGGTCACCATCACCGACCAAGCGCACAACACGACCGTGTCGCCCTTCGAGCCGTTCCGGGTCCTCAGGCCGGTGACCACCACCGTGTTCCACGACCTCACCGGAGTCGGGAACCGCGTGGCGCTGACCTTCGACGACTGCAACTTCGGCGACGCATGGACCAGCATCCTGAACACGCTGGACTCGTTCCGGGTGAAGGGAACGTTCTTCTGCATCGGGGCGAACGTGGAACGCTACCCGTCCCAGGCCCGGCGGACCGTGGCCGACGGCATGACCATCGGCAGCCACACCCGCGACCACCCGGACCTCACCCGGCTGCCCTACGCGGCCGTGCGGGCCGAGGTCCTGTTCGACCAGAACACCTGGTGGAAGGTGGCGCACGCCACGCCGGCACCGTACTTCCGGCCGCCGTACGGCTCGTTCGACCCAACGGTCCTGCGGGCCGCCGGGAGCGCCGGGTACCTGCGCACGATGATCTGGGACGTCGACCCGCAGGACTGGGCCGATCCGGGCGTGCCGGTGATCGCGGACCGAGTCCTGTCTCACGCGCACGCCGGGATGATCGTTGTCATGCACGTGAAGCCGCAGACTGCCGCGGCACTGCCGTCGATCCTCCGGGGCCTGGCGTCGCGAGGTCTGCGCCAGGTGAGCCTGACCGAGATGTTCCAGGCCGCCGGCTACCACGCCTGACGGTCCGGGTTCAGGGGCAGGGATCGCTGCCGGAGGTTCCCTCGCACCGCAGGTCGACTCGAAGCTCCCTCGACAGCGCAGAGACGTTCGGATCGTCCGACGGCGTGGCGTCGCCGAACAGGTTGTTCAGCTGGAACGGGTCGGCGGAGAGGTCGTAGTACTCGCGGAAGATGATGCGGCCGCTCGGGTCGTAGTACTCGATGTACTGGCGCGAGGGCGTGCGGATGGACGCCCACGCCGGGATCACCGGATAGATCGGATCGAGGAAGTACTCGAAGAACATCCCCTTCCGGGCCTTCCCCGACAGCAGGGACCGCCCGTCCATGGGAACCGACGCCGGAGCGCTGAGCCCGGCGGCGTCCATGATCGTGGGGGCGATGTCGACGTTCGCCACGAACCTCGGGTCGAGGACGCCCGATCGCACGTGCCCCGGCCACCGCACCAGGAACGGCACGTGGATGGACTGCGTGTAGGGCAGCCGCTTCCCCGTGATCTTGGTCAGCGACGTCTCCTGCTCGCCGCGGTCGCCGGCCACCTGGTGCTCGCCCCACAGGAACCCGTTGTCCGACAGGAAGAAGGCCAGCGTGTTTCGGTCCTCGCCCAGCTGGCGGAGGACCCGGAAGATCCGCCCCACCATGTCGTCCACCGACATCTGGGTCCGGAGCTGGTCGGCGCGGTTCTGGGCGATCCTGGCCGGGGTCAGCTTGACGGCGTCCTGGACCCACGGCGGCTTGTCGGAGATGTCGGCCTCCAGCATGGCGGGATTGCGCACGAACGGAGGGACCGGTGCGCTGGCGTACTTCGGCTCGGGGATCCAGGGGTCGTGCGGCGCGGAGCTCGCCACGTACAGGAACCAGGGCTGCTGGTCCTTCGACTCCGACTGGCGGAGGAACCGCACGGCGTGGTCGGAGATGAACGACGTGGAGTATTCGGGGACCGTGGCCTGCTTGCCCTGGAGGTTCCACAGCGTGTTCGTGTAGCCGTTGTTGAAGATGTCGAAGCTGTTCCAGTGCGGCGGGTTCTGGTCGAGCGGCCAGGTGTTCAGGAACTTCCCCACGATCCCGGTGCGGTAGCCGGCGTCCTGGAGGTAGCGCTCGACGGTGGTGTCCTGGTCGAGCTTCAGGGCGTCCCCGTTGCCGAGCACGCCGTTGTTGTGGTCGTAGCGCCCGGTCAGGATGGTGGCCCGCGACGGGCAGCACAGCGGCGTGGTGACGAAGCCGTTCAGGTACGTCGTCCCCCCGCCGCCGAAGATTCGGCGGGTCTTCGGCATGACGTCGAGGGTCCCGGCTCGCTGGTCGTCGGTCAGGACGACGAGGATGTTGGGCGGCTTGGATTGGCCGACGGGCGTCGCCGTGGGACCGCTGGGTGACGCTCCACCGTCGCCGCCGCGGTGAGACGGCGGCGGATTCGTGATCGCGATGCCCTTCGTGCACGCGGCGGTGAGAGCGACCAGCCCGAGGATCGCCGCCACGCGGCGACATCTCACGCCGGCGACCCCACCCACACGCCCGCGTCCTCGTCTCTGCCGCCCACTCCCTCCTGGCGGATGCGCCCCACCGCGACGAGGTCCCGCCCGAACGACGCGATCCCCTTGATCTGCTGCGTGCCGGACCCACCGAGCTGCGCGATGTCCTTGCGGACCCAGGTTCGGCCGTCCGACGACGTCCACACCACCGCATCCGTCGTGGAGAGGTCGAAGCCCGCCGCCACCAGGCCCGAAGCGGTCGAGACGATGCCGATCGCCTCCTGGTCGCCCGGGCCGCCGAACACCGCCGGATCGTTCACCCGCTGCCACGTGGTGCCATTCGAAGAGGTCCACACCGCGGCGTCCTCGTCGCCGTTCTCGTTGGTGGAGCCCACCGCCACCAGGCCGGGACCGCCCTGCTCGACCGTGATCATGATCTGGTCACCGGGTCCGCCCAGCGCGTTGCTCCGCACGCGGGTCCACGACGTCCCGTCCGGTGACCTCCACACGGCGGCATCCGTCCCGTTCCCGCCGGAAGCGAACCCGACCGCGACGAGCCCGCCCTGGAACGGCACGGCGCTTCGCATCTCCTGGTCACCGGCCCCGCCGAACGCCGTCGAGCGCTCGATCGACCAGGTCTGGCCGTCGAACAGCCACACCGCGGCGTCGAGGTCGCCCCCCGACCCGTCCGAGCCCACGGCCACCAGTCCCGGCGGAGCCACCACGACCCGGCGCATGGCCTGATCGCCGGAGCCGCCGAAGACCTGGGAATGGAACTCGGTCCAGGTCGAGCCGTCCCTCGAGCTCCACACGGCCGCGTCGGTCCCGGTCGCGCTGTCGGTGCTCCCCACGGCCACGTACCCGGGGCCGCCCGGGGCCACGGCCGCGATGCCCTGGTTCCCCGGCTCGCTGGGGACCGAGCCCTGGGACCACGTCCGCCCGTTCACGGAGGTCCACACCGCCGCATCGAGGTTGTCGGCCGGCCCGTCGTAGCCCACCGCCAGCACCCCGGCGTCGGTGGCCAGGACCCGGTTCATGGTCTGGTTGCCGCTGCCACCGAAGGCGGACGAATCGATCCGCTGCCAGTCCCGCACCACGGGTGGCGGGGGCGTGGGGGGAGTGGGAGAGCCGTGGCCGGACCGCGAAGGGGTCGGGGACGGCGGCGAGGTCGCGGGGTGCGACGTGGCGGGCCCAGACGTGGGTGACCCGGACGTGCTCGTGTTGGAGGTCGACTTGCCCTTTCCCAGGAAGATCACGGCGCCGGCCACGACCGCCGCCAGGACCACGATCACCGCCGCGATGAGCCCGGCTCGGGGGCCCCGCCTGCCCGGTGGTGGCTGCCGGACCTGGGGCTCGGCCACCGTACCGGCCAGCACTGCCCGCGTAGGTGGCGCCGGCGGCGGGCCCGGGGGGCCGGCGGGGCCCGGCGTGGAAGGGCCGGGTGTGGAGGGGGCCGACGGGGCTGGAGGCGCCGATGGGGCCGAGGGGAAGGACGGGGCCGCAGGGATCGGCGTGGGCACCGTCGGCGCGGGCGCAGGTGGCGAGGCGGACGGCGACCCGGGCGCGGCGATGGTCGGCGCGACCGCCGACGGAGCCGCCGTGACCGTCGAGGCCGGGGCGAGACCCAGGGCCTCGCGAAGCGCGAGGGAGAGATCCGATGCCAGCGGGTACCGGTCCTCCCGGTCCTTGGCCATGCCCCGTTCGATCACCCGGTCCACCGCTTCCGGCAGCTCGGGACGCCGGATCCGCACGGACGGAGCCTTCTGGTTCATGTGGGAGAACATCAGCTCCATCGGCGAGTCCCCACCGAACGGCGGCCGTGCGGTCAGGGACTCGTACACGATGCAGCCCAGCGAGTAGATGTCGGTCCGCCCGTCCAGCGGGTCGCCCCGGATCTGCTCGGGGGCCATGTACGTGTAGGTCCCCACCAGCTGGCCGGTCTGCGTGAACTGCGTCGCGGCGCCCATCCGCTTGGTGATGCCGAAGTCGGTCAGGAACGCCCGGACGGTCCGGGCCTCGCCGGGCCGTGAGAGCAGGATGTTCGCGGGCTTCACGTCCCGGTGCACCAGGCCCAGTGCGTGCGCGGCGTCGAGCGCCCCGCCCACCTGGTCGATCACCGACGCCGCGAACGCCGGGTCGAGCGGCCCCTCCTCGCGGATGGTCTTGCCGAGGTTCGGGCCGTCCACGTAGCGCATCGAGATGTACAGCACCCCCTCGGCCTCCCCGGCGTCGTACACCGTGACCACGTTGGGATGGTCGAGCGACGCGGCGATCTGGGACTCCCGGATGAACCGGGCCCGGAAGGTCTCGTCCTGCGCCAGGTCCGGGATCAGGACCTTGAGCGCGACCCGCCGGCGCAGGCGGAGGTGCTCCGCCAGGTAGACGGCGCCCATGCCACCGCGGCCGATGAGGGTCTCGATGCGGTGTCCGGCAATCTCCGTCCCGACGGGAAGCTCCGAGGGCATGTTGGGGGCAGTTCTACCACCCCCTCCCGTTCCAGCGGGAGTCCCGGAGCCCACAACGGCCGCCGGGATGCACGCGCCCGACGCCGGAACGGCCGCTGAGATCCTCTCGGTCTGCGAGAACCAGCCGGCCGCAGGCGAAGAGGAAGGTGAGCCGAGGTGGGCGCGTTCGAGTCCGTCCGGGGCTTCTACCAGCGGGCTGCCGACCGGCTGAAGCTGGAGCCGTCGCTGCGCGAGATCCTGGCCCGGCCCCAGCAGGAGCTGTCGGTGCAGATCCGGGTTCCCCTGGACGACGGGACCATCGCCCTCTACCAGGGCTATCGCGTCCAGTACAACGGGGCCCGGGGACCGTACAAGGGGGGCATCCGGTTCCACCCCCGCGTGACGCTCGACGAGATCCGCTCGTTCGCCGCGTTGATGACGTGGAAGACGGCGCTGCTGGGCCTGCCGTTCGGTGGGGGCAAGGGCGGGGTCCGGGTCGATCCCAAGCTCATGTCCGAAACGGAGCTGGAGCGGCTGTCCCGGCGGTTCATGGACGCGGTGGGACTGCTGGTCGGCCCGACGCGTGACGTCATGGCCCCCGACGTGAACACCGACGCCCGCGTCATGGGGTGGATGTTCGACGAGTTCGCCCGGCGGGTCGGCCACTTCCCCGAGGTCATCACGGGCAAGCCGCTCGCGCTGGGGGGCTCGCTCGGCCGCGACGCCGCCACCGGCCGGGGCGCCCTGGTGTGCCTGAACCACATCGTGCACGCGCGCGGGCTGCGGCGAGAGGACGTGCGGCTGGCCATCCAGGGCTACGGCAACGCCGGATCGTGGCTGGCCAGACTGGCCGACGAGCTGGGGTACCGGGTGGTGGCCGTGTCCGACAGCAAGGGCGCCGTGACGAACCAGGGCGGGCTGGAGCCGCACATGGTGCAGGCCCACAAGCGCGAGACAGGGAGCGTTGTGGACTTCTACGGGGGCGAGACCATCGACGGCGACGACATGGTGGCCGCCGAGGCGGACGTGTTCGTGCCGGCTGCCCTCGAGGAGTCCATCCGGGCCGACAACGTGGACCGGGTCCACGCGAAGCTCGTGCTGGAGGTGGCCAACCACCCGGTGACGCCCGACGCCGACCGGACCCTGGCCGAGCGGGGGGTCACGGTGGTACCGGACATCCTCTCCTCGGCGGGCGGCGTGGTGGTCTCCTACCTGGAGTGGGCCCAGAACATGCAGCACGAGCAGTGGAGGGAGAAGCGGGTCAACGACCGCCTGGCCGAGATGATGCGCGACGCCACCGAGACGGTGCTGTTCCGGGCGGAGCGCGACGACATCAGCCTGCGCGACGCCGCCTACGAGATCTCGGTGGCCCGGGTGGCGGAGGCGGAGCAAGCCCGAGGCTACCTGTAGCGAGTGAGCGGGCCGGGGGGGCTGATCGGCCCAGCCGTCAGGACGTGGCCGAGAACGTGGCGGTCACGTCGACGGTGCCGCCGGGCGACGGCATCTTGTCGCACACCATGGTCCCCTCCACGTCGTCCGCCTTGGCGGTGGTCAGGTGGATGGTGCACTCGCCGCCGCTCGAGGTTCCGAAGAAGAACCCCTTCGACGTGATCACGACCGTGACGATCAGCGTGGACGCCGTCTTCTTGGTCCCCGTGAACGACGGACCCCCGATGCCGAACTCGTCGCCGCTCGGGCCGATGTAGATCAGCGCGATCCCGCCCGGCGGAGGGACGAACTCCCCGGGCCCCTGGAGCGACAGGTCGAACGTGCCGTGCACGCTGCCCGAGACCTGGAGGTGCGCCGTTCCATTGTTCAGCGTCCCGGTGTTCGAGGGGAGGCCGGACGGCAGCACGGTCGGGAACCCGGACGGCAGGGTCGTCGGGATGCCCGAGGGGAGCGTCGTCGGGATGCCGGACGGGAGCGACGGGAGGTTCGTGGGCAGCGCCGTGGGCAGGTTCGTCGGCAGGCCGCTCGTGCCGATGCCGAACGGGTTCCCGGACTTCTTCCCGCAGGCCGCGCCCACCAGGCCTGCCGCCAACACCACCACCAGGATGCGGAACCCGATCCCTCGCATGCCCCTCTCCCTTCGAAGCTCCGTCATTCTGACCCGCGCACGCTGTGGCACGCCAACTCCGGTGCGCAGCCGGTCGCGGTGAACGTCCCGGTGGCGTCGATGCGGGACGTCCCACCGACGCCGGCCGGAAGGTTCCGGCACGTGAACGACCCCCGGACGTCGCCGGGCGCGACGGAGGCCAGCGTCACCGTGCACTCGCCGTCCAGCGACGACGCCTCGACCACCTCGCCGCCCGCCGCCACGGTGAGGACGAGGATCTCCTGGTCCGAGGTGGGGGCGGCACCGGTGACCGGCGGCCCCTGGAAGTCCAGGCCGTCGGCGGACCCCCCGGTTCCCCAGGACAGCACCAGCTCCGCGGGCGGCGAGGGGTACAGCGACGACGGCGCCAGGGGCGCGACGAACGACGCCGTGACCGCCCCGCTCACCCGCACCGTGGCCTCGCCCCCGGTGAACCGAAGGGTCTGCACGGGTGGCGGCACCGTCGGAGGCGAGACCGGCGGCGGACCGGACGGACCGGCGCGGCACGCCGAGGCCCCCAGCAGCAACGTCACCGCGGCCGCGACGGCCACCCGATCCCACACCCCACCCACGGGCCCATCTTCACATCGCGACGTCCCCGCGGGTGGCTGACATGCTTGTCTGGTGAACCGAAGCCTCGACACCCCCGGCTGGACAACTCCAGACGGATGATCGCCGCCATCCTCCAGGACCTCGTGCGGTGGGTCGGGCCGGTGTTCGCGGTGGCCGGCTACCCCATCGTGGGCGGGGCGGTGCTGATGGAGCGGTCGGTGTTCATCGGCCTGATCGTGCCGGGCGACGTCATCCTGGCCCTGGGAGGCATCTACGCCGCTCGCGGCGACCTCTCCCTGCCCTGGGTGATCGTGATCGGGATCCTCGCCGCCGTGACCGGCGAGTCCATCGGCTTCTGGCTGGGGCGGCGGTACGGGCGCCGGCTGGTCCATCGCCTGCCCCTGGTCAACCGGCTGGAGGGAAGGCTCGACGCCGCCGAGGAGTACTTCCGCAAGCACGGCGGCAAGACCGTGGCCATCGGCCGGTACGCCACGGCCGCCGGCGCGTTCGTGCCGTTCGTGGCCGGCCTCAGCCGGATGCGCTACCGGCGCTTCCTGGCGTTCGACGTCCCGGCCATCGTGGTGTGGGCCGCCGGCATCGTGCTGCTCGGCTACTTCCTGGAAGGCGAGCTGGACCTGGTGGACCGGATCCTGTCGCGGTTCGGGTGGGTCATGCTGGGGCTGCTGGTGGGCATCGTGGGCGGACGGTTCGTGTACCGGCGGTGGCGCGAAAGGAAGGAGAACCGGCGGGCGTCAGCCTCCAAGTGAGGCGAGCATCGCCTTCGCCAGCGCGAACACGTCGGGGGAGCCCAGGCCCGTCGCGAAGTCCCACCCCGGACCGCACGACTCCAGGCGGTTGCCTCCGATGGTCACGTCGTGGAAGGCCGAAGGGGTTGAGGCGGCCAGCCGGTACAGCAGCGGATCCACGAACCCCAGGGCTCCCGCCCCCTGCTGCTGGGCGAACTGCTGGATCAGCAGCATCGAGGACGCCCAGAACGGCGTGGCGGCGCTGGTTCCCCCCACCACGCCCGCGACGGTCCGCTTCGTCTTCGGGTCCGGGAAGATCGTGAGGAACCCGGAATCCGGGTCGGCCGCCGCCGCGACGTCGGGCACCTGACGGTGGCCCCTCGGGTTCTGAGCGGCGTCGGCCACCCCCCGCTGGAACGACGGGAGCGGGTCGACCGGGTTCACCCCACCGCCCGTTCCCGAGCCGGACAGGATGTCCTCCCATCCCGTCTCCTCCAAGTAGGAGCCGTTCTGGCGGATGGACAGCAGCGTCCCACCCACCGAGACCACGTTGGGGCTGTCGCCGGGCCACAGCGGAACGGGACGCGTGTCGGTGAGATCGAAGCGCTGGCAGCCGAACGCGCCCGTGTCCCCCGAGGCCACGAACACCGTGATCCCAGCCGCCACCGCCGCCTGGAGCGCGCGCTCGCCGGCCAGGCGATCACCGGCCGAGAGCCACGGGGTCCCGTCCGCCAGCCGCGGCACATCGCACAGCCCCCAGCTCATCGAGACGATGTGGGCCCGCCCGTCCGCCACGATCCGGTTGATCACATCGGCGGTCCCCTGGGCGAACGAGTGCACCGACGTGAGCGGGGCCTCGTAGTCGAGGACCTGGGCCTGCGGCGCCATGCCCCGCACCACGTCGAGGTCCAGGTTGACCTCCTGGGAGCCCTGGCCGGTGGTCTCGGTGGAGCCGCCGTCCACCGGCACGTGCTCCGGCGGGCGCGGCGGGAGGCCCTCCCGGTCCGCGAACGCCCGGACGTCCTGGTCCCGGAACGAGGCGAACGACACGATGGCGATGGCCTGGCCCTGGCCCTGGATCCCGCGGTCGTGCAGGGGCGTGACGTCGTAGGCCCGGGCGGCATCGGTGGGCCGGAGGCCGCCCTCGGGGACGTCCGCGGAGGCGGGAACGGGCCCCGTGTTCAAACCGGCCACGGCCGCCACGAGGCCGCGCAGCGCCGCCGGGACCACGGGGGTGGAAAGCGGCGCGTGGAACCGACGCCCGCCCCGGCCCTGGAAGTCGCCGAGACGGACCCGCAGCAGGCGCTCGACGGCGCCCACCGGGCCCTCCACCCCCAGCGACGTCCGCTGGGGGAACAGGCCGGTGACCCGGAGGCCCTGGCCGGTGAGCTCGGCTTCCAGGCGTCCGATCTGCGCGCCGGACAGCCCGAACCGCCGCCCGAACGCGCGGGCGTCCAGGTAGCGGCCGTATGCGGGCGAGGACGGATCGGAGACCGAGCTCAGGAACCGGTCGAGGGCGGCCTGGTGGGGCAGCCGCAGGACCAGGGAGAACGACACCCGACCGGCGGGGTCGCTGGGGCCGACGTAGCGGCCGTAGGGCGAAGGCGTCCCGGCGACCAACCCGGAGCGACCGCCGGCTCCGCCCGAGCATGACGCCGCCAGGAGCACCGCCAGGGCCAGGGCCAGGACCGCTGCGACGACGGATCTCGCCCTCACGACGACGCCGCGATCTCGGAGGGGAACCGGAAGGTGTTCATCAGGCTGTCCACGACCTCGAACGCCTGCTTCTTGACGGCCTTGTCCGTCACCACCGAAACCACCACGTTCGCGGTTCCGTCGCCGGCCGCCATCACCACGGCTACCACGGCGCTGCTCGGCCCCTGCGGGGTGTCGGTGACGCCCGACAGGATCTGCCCCACCCCGCGCAGGTAGCCCACCGACGGCCCCAGGATGGCGTCTCTCGGGTCCGAGTCGGGGTTCAGCACCACCGTCTCGGCGCCAAGCTCGCCGATCCGCCGGTCCACCATCGCCCGCAGGGCATCGGCGGAGTGGTCGGTGGCAGCCTGCCCCTCCATGGTCACGATCACGGTGGCACGGGAGGAGTTCACCTGAAGCTCGAGGTCGGTGCCGCTCTGCCGGACCACGCTCCACAACTTCGGGCTGAACTCGACCCGGTACCCCAGGTCGGGGCTGGTGAACACCGTCCCCGCCACCAGGGGCGGCGTGTT
This sequence comes from Actinomycetota bacterium, assembly GCA_030774015.1. Taxonomy (NCBI): domain Bacteria; kingdom Bacillati; phylum Actinomycetota; species Actinomycetota bacterium. Next base: position 12,679 of record JALYLZ010000106.1, read on the forward strand.
CGAGGGAGGCCGGGGCGGCTTGCCGCAGGGCCCGTCGGGGCACGCCGGCCTGGGCGGCGCCGGAGCGACCGATACGATGGCCGACGCCGCCGCCCCCACCACGATCACCAGCACCAGCCCGAACACGCCCAGAAGCCATTGCCGTCGCATGCGGCTCCCGGCTCGCCCCCGGTGGAACGGGAACGGCGGCGCCTGCGGATGGATGACGCTCATCGCGACGGTCCGGGGTCTGGGGCGGCCGCCGGGCCGGCCGGGCCGGCCGGGCCGGGCCGCTTCGGCAGCGCGAGCAGCGAGATGCCGCAGTTGATGCAGAAGCTGTGGGCGGGAGTGGTGTGGCCGCAGTTCGCGCACACGATGTCCGGCCCCACCTCGATCTCCGCAGATTCCTCCAGCAGGCCCAGGTGCAGCACCATCCGCAGACACACCAGGGCCACCGCGTCGAGGACCAGGTACACGACGAGGGCGGCGAACTTCGGCAGGAGCAGCTGCCCCAGCGAACCGGCCACCACCAGGCCGGCGGCCGCCACCACCGCGATCTCGGGCCGGCCGACCACCCCGAGGGCCCGGCGGTCCCGGACGGGGGCGCGGAAGCGGAGCCAGAACGCCGCCGAGGCCGCGCCCACCGCGGCGGCCGCCAGCACCGGCGCGGCCACGGCCAGCTCCAGCAGCCGCACCACCCACGGCACGATCTGGTAGTTCGGGCGGACCCCCGACTGGGACAGGAACGCGAACGCCTGCGTGATGACCTGCGCGCCGGCCAGCGACACCGCCGACGCCGCGCCGAACGTGGCCCCGTCCAGCACATCGTTGAAGCGGCGGTAGGCCAGCAGCACGAGGGGTCCGGCCAGGGCCAGCGCCACACCGAGCAGCGGCAGGCCGACCCCCTGCGCCACCACGCGGGATCCGGTCGACTTCAGGAAGAACTCCGCCCCGGACGGCGCGGCGGCGCGGGCCAGGATCCCCAGCCACACTCCCGCGGCCGCCCCCCACACCATGGTGAAGGCGACCACGGTGAGCGGCTCGTCCTCGTACACGTCGACGTCGTACAGGTAGAGGACAGTGAGCAGCGGCACCAGCACGGCCGCCGCCACCAGCGCCAGCGGATACAGCTTCGCCACCGCCAGCCCCATCACCACGACCAGCCCGAACCCGAGCGCGGCACGGAAGGTCACCATGGAGGCCCTCGGCAGCTGCGGGAAGATCGAGGAGATCAGCGCGGGTCGCCGAACGGGCTCGTGGGGCGCCGCCGAGAACTCCCTCCTCGAACGCGCCGCCGTCCCGGCCTCGGCCGCCAGCGGCGAACCGCACCGGATGCAGAAGTTCCCCGCCGGGACGTCCTGCCCGCACGAGGGACAGGTCACGGCCCGCTCGATCTCTGGGTCGACTCTTGGGTCGACTTCCGGGTCGACTTCTGGCTCACCGGCACCATCCTGGAGGTCGCGTCGGTGCGGATGGTAGAACAGTGCGCCCCATGAGCTTCGATCTCGAAGTCGGTTCCCAGTTCTCCGAGTACCGGATCGAGTCGATCCTGGGCCGGGGCGGGATGAGCGTCGTCTACCTGGCGGAGCACCTTCCGCTGCAACGCAAGGTGGCGCTGAAGGTGCTCGCGCCGGAGCTCGCCGGCGACCAGGACTTCCGGACCCGCTTCGTGCGGGAGTCGCAGGTCGCCGCGTCCATCGACCATCCGAACATCATCCCGATCTACGCGGCCGGTGAGGTGGGCGGCGTCCTGTTCATCGCCATGCGGTATGTGGACGGCACCGACCTCAAGCAACTCATCGAACGCGAGGGACCGCTCGCTCCGGATCGCACGATCGCCCTGCTGGCCCAGGTGGCCAGCGCGCTGGACGCCGCGCACGCGCGCGGCCTGGTCCACCGCGACGTCAAGCCGGCGAACGTCCTCGTGGCGCCGGGAGCCGGGCCGCGAGGCACCGACCACTGCTACCTGAGCGACTTCGGCCTGACCAAGCAGGCCTTGTCCAAGACCGGGCTGACCCAGGCCGGTCACTTCGTGGGGACGCTCGACTACATCGCACCCGAGCAGATCCAGGGGAAGCCCTTGGACGGGCGGGCCGATGTGTATGCCCTGGGCTGCGTGCTCTACGAGTGCCTGGCGGGGAGGCGCCCGTTCCGGAAGGACTCCGACGTCGCGGTGATCTACGCGCACCTCCAGGAACCACCCCCCGCGGTGTCCCTGGCCCGGCCGGGCCTGCCCCCGGGGCTGGACCGGGTGGTCGCCACCGCCCTGGCCAAGGAACCGGCCGGCCGCTACTCGACCTGCACCGAGCTGGTCCAGGCCGCCGAGCGGGAGCTGCAGACCGGCGTGGGCGTTCGATCGCGGCCGGCCGGCGAGGTCGACCGGACTCGGCTCTCCCCGGACGCCACGGTGGAGCGGACCCGGGAGGGACCCCTCCCCACCGCCCCGGCCACGTGGCAGCCGCCACCCCCGCCCGTTCCGACGCCCTCCACCACGCCGGCACCGGATGGATTTCGACGGCCGAGTCGCACACCCGTGTGGATCGGTCTGGGCGTCGTAGTGGCCGTCGTGGCGGTAGTGGCCGCGCTCGTTCTCGGGTCGCACAAGGGGACAACGGCGACCACCGGCCCGGTCGGAACGGGGACGCCGACGCCGTCCTCGTCCCTGGTCACTCCCAGCGGGACCAACCTGCCCGACGCCCGGGACGTTCCGCTGGCGACGATCCTGCGTCCGGGGACGCTGGCCGACCGCGTCCTGTACGCCGACCTGAACGGCGATGGCATCAAGGAGATCATCCTGTCCTCGCACGCCAAGGCCCGCACGGCGATCGGGGGCCAGCAGCCGTTCCTGGACGTGTGGAGCTTCACCGGACAGGGTTTCCAGCGGGTGTTCGATGCCACGCTCCCGAAACCACCCGGGGTGACCGGGCCCGACCAGCTGATCTCCTCGAGCCAGGACGTGTCGTCGCAGCAGGTGTCCTGGCTCGACATCGTGGACTTCCAGAGCGATGGCACGCCCGAGCTCGTCACCGGCATCACCAGCTTCGGGGCCGGCGTCGGCCCCATGGACGTGTGGGTGATCTCGATGCGCGGGAGCGGGTTCCATGCCGACTTCGACGAGCAGACCACGCAGGGGGGAACGCTGACCCGCGACGGCGACACCGAGAAGCTGGAGACCCCCTTCTTCCGCCCCAACGACCCCCTGTGCTGCCCCACCAAGATCGAGCACCAAGTCATCGCCTTCAGCGCGGCCGATCAGAAGATCGAGGTCGTCAGCACCACCTTCACCAAACCCTAGGGCCCCGGCCCGCCCACAATGAAGCGGCCAGTGTGGGCGTCGATGACCACGCTCATGGTCTCGGGCAGGCAGGACGCACGGGGCGAGACGGGTTGGGTCCCCCCCGTCGGCCCCAGACCGCACGTCCCGCTGTACTCAATCGCGTAATAGAGATGGCGGCCCCGGCCCCAGTGCAACGGCGTCGCGTCTGCCCCACCGAGTACGACCCGAACGGTCTTCGACGGCGGGTGGAACTCGTACCAGCCTCGCTTCAGGGCCTGGTCGAAGGTCAAGATCCCGGACAGGTCCATCCCGTCGACCGACCGCAGCCCACCGTCCCGGTCGTCGCCGTGCAGGACGACGTTCGGAAGGCGCTTCGCCGTGCACGACAGGCCGAGCTCCGTGCAGGACCGTGCAGGAGCCACCGTCCCCCCGCCCGACGTGCAGGCCACCGCGAGGAGGAGCAGGACCGCGGTCGCTCGACGAACCATTCTCCTCAGGAGCCCCGCGTGGCCTCGGCGACCCGGAACGCCACGCGTTCCAGGGTGCGCTGGTAGAGCGTGAGGGTTCGTTCGGCGATGGCGGCCCAGGTGAAGCGCTCGAGGACGCGGTGCCTTGCGGCCTCGCCCATCTCGCGAGCCCGCACCGGGTCCGCCAGCACCCGGTTGACCAGCGCGGCGATGTCCTCGGCGAAGCGCTCCGGGTCCTTGGGCTCGCTGCTGGCGTCGTCCACCGGCTCGAACGGCACCAGGTAGCCGGTCACGCCGTCGTCGACGACCTCGGGGATGCCGCCGGTCCGCGTGGCCACCACCGGCGTCTCGCACGCCATGGCCTCGAGGTTGACGATGCCGAGTGGCTCGTAGATCGACGGGCACACGAACACGGTGGCGCGAGTGAACAGCTGCACCAGCTCATCCCGCGGAAGGGTCTTCTCGATCCACAGCAGCCGCTGGCGGGTTCGACCCACCCGCTCCACGGCCTCCGCCACCTCTCGGCCGATCTCCTCGGTGTCGGGCGCCCCGGCCACCAGCACCAATTGCGCCTTCTGATCGATCCAGTGGGCCGCCTGGAGCAGGTGCATGATCCCCTTCTGCCGGGTGTTGCGGCCCACGAACAGCACCAGCGGGACGTCGGGGTCCACTCCGTAGCGCTCGAGGGCCTCGGTGCCGAGATCCGGTGCGTACTCGTCCGGATCGATGCCGTTGTGGATGACCTCAACTCGCTCCGGCGGGATGGACGGATAGGTCCGCAGCACGTCGGCCCGCATGGCCTCGGACACCGCGACCACCGCGTCGGCGGCCTCAATCGCGGTGCGCTCGCAGAAGCTCGACAGCGCGTACCCGCCCACTCCCAGCTGCTGCATCTTCCACGGCCGCAGGGGCTCCAGGCTGTGCGCCGTCATGACGTGCGGAACGCCCAGGAGGAGCTTGGCCAGGTGGCCGGCGAAGTTCGTGTACCAGGTGTGGCTGTGGACGAGGTCGAACCCCTCCAGGCCCGCAGCCATGACCAGGTCCACCGACATGGTGGCGAGGGCCGAGCGGTACTCCTCCGGCCCCGCCACGCCGTCCCAGGGCTGGTAGGTCCACACCACCGGCTTGCCCGGGCCGCCCCCTTCATCTCGCTGGGCGCCGAAGCATCGGACCTGGACGTCGATCAGGTGGGCCAGCTCGCGGGACAGGTGGTCGACGTGCACGCCCGCCCCCCCGTACACCTCCGGCGGGTACTCCCGGCTCAGCACGGCCACCCTCATCTCGACGCGATTGTTCGACCGCCGGGCACGGGAAGCAAGCCGGAAGCAAGCCCGAAGCAAGCCGACCGCGTCATCCGGCAGGTGTCCCGGCCTGCTCGATCGGGTATCAGCCTGGAAGGCAAAGTGTGCCGGAACGACTGGAAGGAGGACCGGCCATGGCCGACGACGACTCGAAGGACCGCGCCACGGACGAAGAGGAGGAATCCTCCGACGCCGAAGAGGAAAAGGTCCGAGAGGCCGGGGAGGAAGGCGGCAGCGAGGAGCGCGTGGAGGCCGACTTCACCTCGAACGACCGGCAGAGCTCGGCCTTCGATCCGGACAAGGAGGGCGTTGCGCCACCCACAGGCACGCCCAAGCCCGCCTGATCCCGTGCCGCCCGTGCCGAATGTCGGCCGGGCCCTCTGGGTAGGAACCGACCCGTGAGCCTGGCGTATCCCTCCGCTCCGGCCGGGCGCCTCGTCCGGCTGATCGACGCTGCCCTCATCGCGTGGACAGTGGTCTGGGTCGTGGTCGGGGTCATGGTCGCTCGGGACGTCCGGGGGCTCACCCAGCTCTCGGACACGGTGGTGGCGGGCGGGCAAGTGCTTCGGGCCACCGGGAGCGAGCTCGGTGCCCTCTCGTCCATCCCGTTCGTTGGCGACCAGATCGGCTCCGTGGGGCACCAGGTCAACGATGCCGCCGATCAGGCCATCGCCAGCGGCCGGGACAGCGCCGGGCGAGTTCGGTCGCTCTCCGTGCTGCTCGGCTTCGCCATCGCCCTCATCCCCACGGTGCCGCTGATCGCGTTGTACACGCCGCTTCGGGTGGCCAGGGTCCGTGAGGTCCGGGCGGTTCGCCGGGCCATGGCCGAGGCGAGGGGCGATCCCGTCTTCGAGCAATTCCTGGCCCGCCGCGCCGCCGAACGGCTCCCCTACTACCGGCTCCGGCAGATCAGCCAGGACCCCTGGTACGACCTGGCCACCGGGCGCTACGAGCGCCTGGCCGCCGCCGAGCTGGAGAGGCTGGGCCTATCCAGGGCGTCACGCCGAATGAGAGCCAGATCCCGCGCATGGCCGGAGGGAGCCAGCGGGTGAACGGAGCCCTCGGGCGGCGTCGGGAGGAACCTCCCCGCCGCCCGGTCAAAGTGAGGCGCATCGCGCGCGGCTACGCCCGAGTGGTCGTCGCGCTGCGATTCCTGATCCTCCCTGCCTGGATCGCCGCGGCGGTGGCCGCGGTGACCTACCTACCCGCGTTCAACACGCAGGCGGCGAGCGGCCTGGGGGCCATCGTCCCGGAGCACTCCACCGCCGTGGCCACCGAGAAACGGTCGCTCCGCCAGTTCGACGTGCCCCTGCTGTCCCGAATCGCCGTGGTCCAGCGGAACCCGGAGGGCCTGCCGCCGCTCACCCAGCTGCGGGCGGTGGCCCGGGCGGTACAGGTCGACCTGGAGGGCGACCCCCGGGCTCCCGGCATCAAGGGCGCGCTGCCCCTGCTCAACACCCTCCGCCTGGTCCCGAGCTCGCGGGAGAGCTCCACCACGGCGATCACGTACCTGTTCGCCGACCCGAACCTCGGCCTGTACGGCCAGCAGGGGGCGGCTCGCCAGTTCGTGAACCAGGAGCTCGACCGCAAGGACGATGCGTTCGTGGGGCTCGCGGGGTCGATCCCGGCTCGCGTGCAGCAGGCCAACCTGATCAACCGTGCCCTCCCCTTCGTGGAACTGGCGACGGTGCTGTTCATCGCGTTCGTGGTGGGGTTCTACTTCCGCGCGGTGGGCGCGCCGCTCGTGGTGCTGGCGGCGGCCGCCCTCGGCTATCTCGTCGCGACGCACCTGCTGGCGTGGCTGGGGCAGCGCGCCGGGATCGCGGTACCGTCCGAGCTCGAGCCGCTCATCGTGGTGCTGCTGCTCGGCGTGGTCACCGACTACTCGATCTTCTTCCTGTCGGGCATGCGGTACCGGCTCACCGAGGTCCGCTCGGCGCCCGAGGCGGCCCGGGGAACGGTGGCCGAGTTCTCTCCCATCATCGTCACGGCCGGCCTGATCGTGTGCGCGGCCACCGCGGCGCTGCTGGTGGCCTCCCTGCGGTTCTTCCGGGCCCTGGGGCCGGGCCTGGCCATCACGGTGCTGGTGGCCCTGCTGGTGGCCATGACCTTCGTCCCGGCCGCGCTGGCCCTGTTCGGACGGTTGCTGTACTGGCCACGGATCCCCCCGAGGCCCCAGCCGGTCCCCGAGGCCGCGGGCAACGGCCAGGAGCGGGCCTCGGAGGTCGCACCGGGCGACGTGCACGAGGCACCCGAGTCGGCTCCCGCCCGGACCGCCCGGTCCTGGCGAGAGTGGGCCGCTCGGTTCGTCACGGCTCGTCCGGTGGCCTTCCTGGTGGCCGCCGCGGTGATCCTCGGCCTGCTCGCGGCGGCCAGCGAGGTCCGGCACATCCATCTGGAGATCAGCCTGTCCGAGGAGCTCCCGGCGAGCGCGCCGGCCAGCCTGGCGGCATCGGCGGCGGGGCACGGATTCGCCCCCGGGATCATCTCGCCGGCCGAGATCGTGGTCCAGGGAGACGGGATCGCGACCGACCTGGGCGCGCTGGCCACGCTTCAGGACCTGATCGACCGGCAGCCCGGCGTGGCCGGCGTCTACGGACCGGCCACGGTCCCGCTGCGCCCGGTGAGCTCGGTGTTCCTGTCCTCGGACGCCAACGCGGCCCGGTACGTGGCCGTGTTCGACAGCCCGCCCCTGGGGGTCCGGGGGATCGACACGCTGACGGCCCTCCAGAGCGCCATGCCTCGCCTGCTAGAACAGGCCGGGCTGCGCGACGCCACGGCCGGGTTCGCCGGCGACACCGCGCTGGCCAAGGAGACCATCGACCGGACGGTGGGCGACCTGGGGCGGATCGCCGTGGCCAGCCTGCTGGTGAACCTCATCCTGCTGATGATCTTCCTGCGGGCGTTCGTCGCTCCGCTGTACCTGCTCGCGGCCAGCGCCCTGGCCCTGGCGGCCGCGCTCGGGCTCACCACGTTCGTGTTTCAGGACGTCCTGGGGCGCGACGGGATCACGTACTACGTGCCCTTCGCGTCGGCGGTCCTCCTGGTGGCCCTGGGCTCCGACTACAACGTGTTCGTCGTCGGGCGGATCTGGGAGGAGGCCCGGGTCCGGCCGCTGCGGGCCGCCGTCCGCGTCGCCGTGCCCCGGGCCAGCCGCGCCATCGCCGTGGCCGGCGTGGCCATGGCCGGAAGCTTCGCCCTACTGGCCGTGATCCCCCTGGTCCCCTTCCGCGAGTTCGCCTTCACCATGGTCGTTGGCATCCTGCTGGACTCGTTCGTGGTCAGGTCGCTGCTGGTCCCCTCGCTGATCTCGCTGTTCGGCGGGGCGAGCTACTGGCCCAGACGGGTTCGGGCGGCCACGGAGCAGGATCCCGGGCAGGGCCCCCCGCAGGCCCTCGGCCCGGTCCCCAGAGAGGTCCCGGCGTGAGCGATCGCCGCCGGGGCGCTACCATGGCACCGATGAAGCGAACCAGCCCCCTCCTCACCCTGGCCCTGGCCGCCACGCTGGTCCTGGCCGGTTGCGGCAAGAGCCACAAGACGGTCACGCAGCTCTCGCCGTCCCAGCTGTTCCAGCAGGAGCAGCAACAGCTGTGCGGCGTGGAGTCGAAGGTCCTCGGCGTCGTGAACGACGTGGCCTCCGGGACCGTCAGCTCCCAGGCGGACGTCTCCACCAAGCTCACGGATCTGAAGTCGCAGCTCGACGACGCGTCGCATTCGTTCCAGAAGCACAGCTTCAACGACCTGGCGTCGAAGGTCGGCGACCTGTCGTCGGCGGTCGCCAAGCTCCAGACGGCCGTGACGGGATCCGACACCGCCGGGATCGTGGCCGCAGCGGCTGCCGCCGCGAGCGCGGTCGCGGCCTTGCCGGGCTGCCCGGGCGTCACCCCGAGCGCGTAGCGCCGCCGGTACGCCGACACCGCCCTCGCGACCGCTCCAGGCGTAACGTTTCGTCCTCGGGGAGGACTTGCTGGCATGCCTGATGCGAGGATCGACGACGTGACCGGCGAACGCGACGCCGAACGGGCCCGGCTGGCATCCGGGCGGCAGTGGAAGCGATGGGGGCCCTACCTCTCCGAGCGGGCCTGGGGGACCGTGCGGGAGGACTACAGCCCCGGTGGCACCGCCTGGGAGTACTTCCCCCACGACCACGCCCGGTCCCGGGTGTATCGCTGGAACGAGGACGGCCTGGGCGGGATCTGCGACGAGCCGCAGGACCTGTGCCTGGCGTTCGCGTTCTGGAACGGCCGCGACCCCCTCCTGAAGGAACGCATCTTCGGCCTCACCGGCAACGAGGGAAACCACGGGGAGGACGCCAAGGAGTACTGGTGGTACCTGGACTCCACGCCCACGCATTCGTGGATGCGGTGGCGCTACGTGTACCCGCAGGGCGAGTTCCCCTACGACCAGCTGGTCGAGGAGAACCGGCGGCGGGGGCGCGGCGACCCCGAGTTCGAGCTGCTGGACACCGGCGTCTTCGACCAGGACCGGTACTGGGACGTCACCGTCGACTACGCGAAGGCCGAGCGCGACGACATCTGTATCCGGGTCCGGGTGCGCAACGCCGGGCCGGACGAGGAGACCATCGACGTCCTCCCGACGCTGTGGTTCCGGAACACCTGGTCGTGGGGGCTGGACGACCACCGCCCCCGGCTGGAGGCCCGGGACGGCAAGATCCACACCGACGGCTACCGCTTCGGCGCCATGGCACTGGCCGGTTCGGGCCAGCCCGACCTGCTGTTCTGCGAGAACGAGTCGAACGCGGAGCGGCTGTGGGGGGTCCCGCCCCGCACGCCGTACCCGAAGGATGGGATCAACGACCACATCGTGCACGGCGCGGCCACGGTGAACCCCGACCGGAACGGCTCGAAGGCCGCGCTTCGGTACCACCTCACGGTGGCGCCCGGGGAGACCGCCGAGATCCGGCTGCGCCTCGCCGAGGGCAAGGGCGACCGCGACCTCGGCCGGGGCTGGGAGCAGCCGCTGGCCGACCGCGAACGGGAAGCCGACGAGTTCTACGCCTCGATCACCCCGACCACCGCGACGGCCGAGGAGGCCATGGTCCTGCGCCAGGCCCTGGCCGGGATGCTGTGGTCGAAGCAGCTGTACCACTACGACGTGGAGCGGTGGCTGGACGGCGACCCGGCCGGGCCGACACCTCCGGAGAGCCGGCTGAACGGTCGCAACTCCTCGTGGCGCCACCTCGACAACCACGACGTCATCTCCATGCCGGACAAGTGGGAGTACCCGTGGTACGCGGCGTGGGACCTGGCCTTCCACTGCGTCGCGCTCGCCCATGTGGACCCGCAGTTCGCCAAGGACCAGCTCGTGCTGCTGTGCCGCGAGTGGTACATGCACCCGAACGGCCAGCTCCCCGCCTACGAGTGGGCCTTCGGCGACGTGAACCCGCCGGTGCACGCGTGGGCGGCGCTGCGGGTGTTCGAGATCGACGGCTCGATGGACTTCGACTTCCTGGAGCGGATCATCCACAAGCTGATGCTCAACTTCACGTGGTGGGTGAACCGCAAGGACGCCGAGGGCAACAACGTGTTCGAGGGCGGGTTCCTGGGCCTGGACAACATCGGCCCCATCGACCGCTCGGCCACGCTCCCGGTGGAGGGGCATCTGGAGCAGTCCGACGGCACGGCCTGGATGGCCATGTACTGCCTGAACCTGTGGGAGATGTCGCTGATCCTGGCCGAGCACGACGCCACCTACGAGGACCTGGCCATCAAGTTCTTCGAGCACTTCGCCTACATCGGCCAGGCCATGTACGACCAGGGGCTGTGGGACGAGGAGGACGGCTTCTACTACGACATACTGCACCTGGTGGGCGAGGAGCACGTGCCGCTGCGGGTCCGTTCCATGGTCGGGCTGATCCCGTTGGTGGCCGCGTCGACGCTGGGCATGGACACGCTGAATCGCCTCCCCGGGTTCAAGGACCGGTATTTCTGGTTCCTGAGGAACAAGCCCAGGTACCACGACGTGGTGGGGCACGAGTTCACCCGGGACGGCCACGAGGGATGGCTGCTCTCGATCGTCGACCCCGAGCGGCTCCAGCGGATCCTGGCCACGATGCTCTCGGAGGACGAGTTCCTCTCGCCGTATGGCCTGCGGTCGGTGTCGCGGTACCACCGCGACCACCCGTTCGAGATCCAGCTCGCGGGCATGACCGCCCGGGTGGACTACGAGCCGGGCGAGTCCACCTCCGGGTTGTTCGGAGGGAACTCGAACTGGCGGGGTCCGGTTTGGTTCCCCGTGAACTACCTGGTGGTCGAGGCCATCCGGCGCTTCTACCGGTTCCTGGGCGACTCCGTCGTCGTGGAGCACCCCACCGGGTCGGGCACCAAGGCCACGCTGCTAGACGTGGCGAACGACCTGTCCCGCCGGCTCGTGTCGCTGTTCCTGGACGACCCTTCCGGGCGGCGGCCGGCGTTCGGCTCCGCCGAGAAGTTCCAGGCCGACCCTGCCTGGCACGACGCGCTGCTGTTCAACGAGTATTTCCACGGGGACACCGGCGCCGGGCTGGGCGCCTCGCACCAGACCGGCTGGACCGGGCTGGTGGCGGACCTGATCATTCGCTCCGCTTCAGAGGAGGAGTAGTCCGTGGCAGACGAGTTCGACGTGATCGTGGTGGGAGCCGGGCCGCCCGGAGAGAACGCGGCTGGCCGGTGCGTGGACAACGGGTTCACGGCGGCCATCGTGGAGGAGCGGCTGGTGGGCGGGGAGTGCTCGTTCTACGGGTGCGTGCCGTCGAAAACGCTGATCCGGCCGGGCGACGTCGTGGCGGCGGCGCGGCGGGTCCCAGGCGCGGCCGAGGCCGTCACCGGGAAGATCGACGTGACCGCCGCGTTCGCCCAACGCGACTACATGACCAGCGACTGGAGCGACCGGACCCAGACGCCGTGGCTGGACGAGAAGGGCATCGAGCTGGTCCGCGGGCACGGCAGGCTGGCCGGCGAGCGCGTGGTCGAGGTGACCCTGGCGGATGGCTCTGGGGTCCGTCGCCTGACCGCTCGGCGCGCCGTGGTCATGGCGTGCGGGACCACACCGGCCATGCCGCCGATCGACGGGCTGCGCGACGCGCACCCCTGGGACAACCGCGACGCCACCGCGGTCAAGGAGCTGCCCCGGCGGTTCCTGGTGCTGGGCGGCGGCCCCATCGGCGCGGAGCTGGCTCAATGCTTCCGCCGCTTGGGCTCCGAGGAGGTCACGGTGATCGAAGGGGGCGAGCGCCTGTTGGCCCGCGAGGAGCCCTTCGCCGGGGAAGAGGTCCGGGCGGCCTTCGAGGAGGAGGGCATCACGGTGGTCACCGGCGCGCGGGTGACCGGCGTTCGCCGGGAGGCGCCGGACCGGCCGGTGACGGCGGTGCTGGAGGACAGCCGGGAGCTCGAGGGCGACGAGATCCTGGTGACGGTGGGGCGGCGCCCGAACACTGGCGACGTCGGGGCCGAGACGGTGGGCCTGGAGCCCGGGAAGTACCTCGAGGTCGACGACCGCCTCCGGGTGAAGGGCGTGAGCGGCGACTGGCTGTACGCGGTCGGCGACGTCAGCGGCCTGGCCCTGCTGACACACATGGGGAAGTACCAGGGCCGGATCGTTGGTGACGTGATCGCGGGCAAGGACGTGCGCGACGTCGCCGACCACCGGGCCATCCCCCGGGTCACCTTCACCGATCCGCAGGTGGCCGCGGTGGGCCTGACCGAAGCGCAGGCCCGCGAGCAGGGGCTGGACGTCCGGGTGGTCACCTATCCCCTCGGCTCGGTGTCGGGGGCCTATACCCGGGGCAACGACATCAAGGGAACCAGCCAGATCGTGGTGGACCAGGCTCGGCGCGTCATCGTCGGGGCCACCTTCACCGGCCCCGACGTCCAGGAGATCGTGCATGCGGCCACCATCGCCATCGTCGGTCAGGTCACGCTGGACACGCTGTGGCACGCCGTGCCCTCGTTCCCCACCGTCAGCGAGGTGTGGCTTCGCCTCCTGGAGGAGTACGGACTATGAAAGCGGTCATCGTCATCCCCCGCCAGGCCGGCAGCACGCAGCTGCGCGACGTGCCGGAACCGTCGCTCGGCGACATTCCCGGTGGGCGGGGCGTGCTGGTCCGGATCCTTCGCGTGGGCCTGGACGGGACGGACAAGGAGATCGCCGCCGGTGAGTACGGCGTCGCCCCGGAGGGTTCGGACTTCCTGATCCAGGGCCACGAGAGCCTGGGCATCGTCGAGCAGGTCGGTTCCGCCGTGACCGAGTTCGCGCCGGGGGACCTGGTGGTGGCGCGGGTCCGCCGGGCCGGGACCAGCCTGTACGACCAGATCGACATGCCTGACATGACCACCGACGACGCGTACTTCGAGCACGGCATCAGCCGCGTGCACGGGTTCCTGACCGAGCGCTACGTGGAGGACGCGCGCTATCTCATCCACATGCCGGAGGGCCTGCGCGAGGTGGGGGTGCTGCTGGAGCCGACCAGCATCGTGGAGAAGGGCATCACACAGGCCTACGAGATCGAGCGCCGGCTGAAGGTGTGGGAACCTCGCCGGGCCGCGGTGCTGGGCGCGGGGACCATCGGGCTGCTCGCCACCATGGCCCTGCGGGTCCGGGGCCTGGAGGTCGTGACCATCGGGCTCGACGAGCCCCCGTACCTGAACTCCGAGCTGGTGGAGGCGATCGGGGCGCGCTACGCGAGCACGAAGCAGGAATCGCTCGAGCAGATCGCCGGGCCGGACCCTGGCGGCGCCGGCGGCCGGTTCGACCTGGTCTTCGAGTGCACCGGCTTCTCGCCCCTGGTGTTCGAGGGGGTGCGGACGCTGCTGGCGAAGAACGGGGTGATGGTGCTGTCCAGCGTGACCGGCGGCTCAGGGACCGTCGAGGTCCCCTCCGACGTCATCAACCTCGACATGGTGCTGGGGAACAAGGTCATGGTGGGGACCGTGAACGCGAACCGGGAGCACTTCGAGGCGGGCGTCCGCGACCTCGCCCTGACCGAGGCCCGGTGGCCGGGGTGGCTGGACCGGCTGCTGACCCATCCGGTGTCCAGCCTGGACGAGTGGGAGAAAGCCTTCCAGCTCCTGGGCAGCCCGGGCGTGATCAAGGTGTTCATCGAGGTCGCGCCGCTGCCCTGAGGGCGGCTTCACTTCGGAAGATGCCCGGGCTCCCCATCCGCTTCGGCCGCCAGGTGTGCGGCTCGCTGGAGGAAGCCGCCTCGCGGGAGTGGCTGGTGGCGGACGGCCTGGGCGGGTTCGCCATGGGAACCGTGGCGGGCCTGCGGACGAGGCGCTACCACGGGCTCCTGGTGGTGGCGACCCAGCCACCCATCGGGCGCAGGCTGGGCCTGGCCTCGCTCGATCCCGTCCTGGTGTTGGGCGACCGGCGGGTCCGGCTGGCGGTGCACGAGTGGGCCGAAGGCGCCGTCGATCCCGACGGGTACGTGCATCTGGCCAAGTTCGACCTCCTCGACGGAGTGCCCCGGTGGCGATGGGCCGTGGGCGACGTGATCCTGGAACGGGAAGTGGCCATGGTCCAGGGCAGCCCGGCGGTCGCGGTGGTCCACCGCGTGGTGCGCGCGCCCGGGCCGGTGCGCCTGGAGCTGTCGGCGCTGTGCACGTGGCGGGACGTCCACGGAGAACGATTCGCGGACGGCGATCCTTTTGTGGAGCGCACGGCCGACGGGTTCGAGTTCGAGGGCGCATACCGGGTGGCCGGGCCGGGGTTCGAGCCCGGCGGGCAGTGGTACCGGGGGGCGCGATACCGCGTGGAGACAGAGCGCGGTCTGAACGACCGCGAGGACCTGTGGTTCGCCGGGGCATTCGCGGCGACGCTCGAACCGGGCGAGGACGCTTCCGTGACGGCCTGGGCCGGGGACCTCGCGGAGGTGCCGCCTCCGGCGCCGACGGTGGTCGCCTCGGCCAGGGAACGTGCCCGCGGCCTGGTCGCTGGGTCGGCCGCGGTGGACGAGGTCGACGCCACGTTAGCCATGGCGGCGGATCAGTTCGTGGTGTCCGGACCCACCGTGGTGGCGGGCTACCCGTGGTTCGGGGACTGGTCGCGAGACACCATGACCTCGTACGAGGGACTGCTGCTCGAGACCCGCCGGTTCGACGAGGGCCGCACCTTGCTGCTTCGGGCGGCCGCCTCGCTGTCCGCAGGCATGCTGGCGAACACCGCCGACGTCGGCGGGGCGCCCGAGTACAACACGGCCGACGCGACGCTGTGGTTCCTCCACGCCGTGGGCCGCCACGTCGACGCGACCGGCGACGACGACCTTGCCGCGACGCTCGCGCCCGCGCTGGAGGAGGTCGTGGAACGGCACGTCGCCGGGACCCGCTACGGCATCGGCGTTGACCGGTCCGACGGCCTCCTCACCCAGGGCGCGCCGGGGGTCGGGCTGACGTGGATGGACGCCAGGGTCGAGGGCCGGCCGGTGACCCAGCGCCAGGGCAAGGCCGTGGAGATCAACGCGCTGTGGATCAACGGCCTGGCCATGCTGGCCACGCTCCAGGAACGCGTGGGCCGGGACTCCTCCGGGACCCGGTCCCTGGAGGAGACGGCCCGAGCCTCGTTTGCCCGGCGGTTCGTCCGCCGGGGCCAGGTCCTGGACGTGGTGGACGGGCCGGCTGGAGACAGCGCAGAGGTGCGGCCGAACCAGCTGCTGGCGGTGTCGCTCCCCCACGGGCCGCTCCGCGACCCGATGGTGGTCCGGGCCTGCGCGCCGCTGCTGACATCGGTCGGCCTGCGCTCGCTGGCCCCGTTCGAGCCCGGCTACACCGGCCGCCACCGGGGCGGCCCGGCCGAGCGCGACGCCGCGTACCACCAGGGGACGGTGTGGGCCTGGCTGATCGGTCCGTACGTCGAAGCCGCGCTGAGAACCGGGGTGGACGTGGCGGGCGTCCTCGACGGGCTGGAAGCGCACCTGAGCGAGTGGGGCCTCGGGTCGGTCGGCGAGACCGCCGACGGCGACCCACCCCACGCCGCCACGGGCTGCCCCTTCCAGGCCTGGTCCGTGGCCGAGCTGCTCCGAGCCCGGCGGTTACTCGCGCGCCGGACCGGGTGAGGCTTCCACCGGCTCCCCCTTCAGCAAGGTCACGGCCACCAGCGGGAAGATCAGCACGGACAGCAGGCCGGCTGCCACGAAAGCGGCGCCGGTGGCCTGGGTGATGGTGCCGATCTGCATGCCGATCTGGGTGGCCGCCACGATGAACGGGAGCGACGTGGCCTGGAGCCAGGCCCGCCGCAACCACTCGCCGGGGTGTGGCGATGCCCCGATACACGAGCGCCGGCAGCCCCCGCACCACCACCAGGGCGACCAGGAACAGCGGCACCCGCAGGATCGTCGACGTGCTCGAGAACAGCGCCCCGCCGTCGAACGCGATGCCGCTCGACACGAAGAACACCGGGATAAGGAACCCGTAGCCGATCCCCTCCAGCTTCAGCCGGAAGTTGGGGTGGGTCATCATGGCGTCGCGGTCCACCAGCCGCAGGATCACGCCGGCCATGAACGCGCCGAGGATGGTCTCCAGGCCGAACCGCTCGGCCAGCGCGACGAACCCGACCAGGAGCACCACCGCGCCCCGCACCCGGATCTCCTGGCGGAGCCGGAGTGGAAGCCCGCGTACATCATCCGCGGGCTTCGCGACCTCCGCGTCTCCCTGTGACCCGAGCCGCCTCCGGGCGGCTCCTACGACGTCTGCTTGACGAAGTACAGCTGCGTGCCGTGGAACTGGTCGCCCGCTGTGTAGATGATGTCGGCCTTCCCATTGAACACCACGAGCTGGAAGAAGTCGAGCAGGCTGCGGTCCGAGCAGCTCGCGCCGCCACCGGCCTGGATGCACCCCACGTGGATCGCCGGAACCGCCACCATCGGCGAGAACGCCGGTGCGGCGAGGGCGTTCGTCAGCTGCGCGAAGTACAGGTTCCAGGTGGCCCGCCCCACCTTGTTCGGATCGCCGGTCGCCGTCGTCCCGTAGTACGAGATGTCCACGACACCTGGGCCCACCACGTCCATGGTCGGGAACACGTTCGTCCCCGTAGTGGTGGAGACCACCGTCGGCTTGGACCAGGTCTGGCCGTGGTCCTGGCTGGTGGCGAAGCGGATGGAGACGCTCTTGGTCTTCGGGTCCTGCTCGCCCCACGCCACGTACAGGTTGCCGATCGAGTCGACCTTGATCGGATCGAAGTTCCATTCGGTGTCGAACGCCGAGCCGGTGCTCCCGGTTCCCGGGACCGAAGAGTAGCTCCACGTGAGGCCCTGGTCGGTGGAGGAGGCGATCCCGACGCCGCCGAGCGTCCGGTTGTTCTGCTCGCTGTAGGCCAGGTACACCTCGCCGGTGGCCGGGTCCACGGCGATCCCGCCGGGCGGGCACACGCACTGGCGGATCGGCAGGTTGGAGCAGGGGTTGTTGCCGCCGATGATGCACTCTGGGACGGCGATGACGTCCTGCGGGAACGTCAGCGCGCCGTACGCACCCGCCGGCGTCCCCACGTTGGTGCGGGCGACGTGGATCGCGTCCAGCCCGTCCCACGCCAGGTACAGGTTCTGGTCTGAGGGGGAGTAGCCGAACCACGGCCGGTCGTCACCTGCCGAGAGGTGTCCCCACTCGTTGGCGATGAAGCTCTGCCCGTGGTCGGTGGAAACGGCCACGGCCGTGTTCCCCAGCCACAGGTCCGTCTGGTACACGTTGCCGGCCGAGTCGGTGATGATGTCGGTGTCGCCCCCGGAGATCGGGTCGCCGTCCGGGTTGACCGGGTTCCCGAACGACCTCCCGCCGTTCGTGGAGACCCACACCGGGCTTCCGGTGCCGGTGACGTCCCCGAGCTTCTGGGGCGCGGTGGCGAAGAGCAGCCCGTTGGAGTCCACCGCGATGCTGGGCTCACCGAACCCCGACGACTGCGGCAACGCGACGGACTGGTGAATCGCGTCGCCGCGACCGCGGGCGACACCGCCAGGTTGAGCAGCAGGGCCACCGTCGCCGCCACGGCGGCAAGAGCCAGCGAAACCGGCCGGCGCTTCCTCATCATCCGTCTCCCTCCGTTACATGGCCGAGGTCGTCGAACGACCGGCTCGGATGGATTCGGATGCGCCCCCTGCCCCCTTGCGGAGGATGCGGGCGATCCTCCCCGTTCCGTCGCGTTCGAGTGCTCAGCTCGAAATCGGCGGACCGTTGGTTCCCACCCCGGACACGCACCAAACGCCCGCCCTACGAATTTCCCGGCCGGGCCGAACAGCAAGGAGGGGCGGCCACGCCGGCCGCCCCTCCGCATCCAGCTGGACGCGTTTCGTCTAGCTGTTTGGCACCGTGAAGATGTCGGCCTGGCCGAGCGGGGGTCCGGGCGAGTTCCGCCCGTCGGTCCAGATCGGGTACTCCGTCGAGGCATCCACGGCGTCCAGGCCGTTGTAGTCCCCGATGAACGACCCCGACGCGAAGAACGCCAGGTTCGGGTTCCACGATGCCGTGCTGATGTCGACGTTGGCCGGGGAGAAGTCGAGGGCCGTCGTGTACAGCTCGAACGTCTCGATCAACGTGTTCCCCGGATCGTTGCGGTTGTCGAACCAGATCACGTGGATCCCACCGGCGTTGTCCACCGAGACCCACGGGAAGAACTGGTCGTTGGGAGCCGAGCTACCGTCGGCCTGGTGCGACACGACCTGCATGTCGCTCCACGTCGTCCCGTAGTCCGTGGAGAACGCCCCCGTGACGTCGGCGCCGTGGTTGCCCGCGCCCCGGTTGTTCTGGACCACGTACACCAGCGCCTGGAGTTGCGGGTCGTAGTCCATGGAGGGCGACAGCGGGATTCGGGCGTTCTTGTTGGGCAGGAGATCGCTCGGGTTCGGGTTGTCGACCCACTGCCCCGGCTTGTCGATCTGAACTTGCGGCCCGAAGCTGCTCCCGCCGTTCGTGCTCCGCTTGAACAGCAGGGTGCGGTCGATCGAGTTGTTGCAGTCCTCGGACGCGTAGGAGATGTCCAGGCCGCCCTGGCGATCCACGACCGGCACCGCCCACTGGTTGGCCGTGGGACCCTGACCGTTGCCCCCCGGGTTGTCCGGCACCACCGAGTTGTGGGTCCAGACGGTGTCCCTGAGGTCGGTGTCGTTGTTCGGGTCCACGTCGTCGGTGTAGGCGAGCTGCACCGGGCAGTAGTCACCGAACCCGTTGCTTTGCATGTGGAACTTGATGAAGGTGATGTACAGCCGCCCGTAGAAGGGGCTCGCGGGGTAGTTGTCGACCGCCAGGAGCTCCTTGTCGAAGAACACCGCCGGGTTGAACACGAACCGGTTGGGGTCGAAGTTCGTGATCACCTGGGAGCTGAACCGGGCCCCCGTCCAGTGGTCGCCTCCGTCTGTCGACTGGATGACCTGGATCTCGGACTCGGGATGGAACCGCATGAAGCACAGCTGCGCCGCGTAGAACGCGTGGTCCCGCGCGCTGTAGACCACCGTGGGGTCGCCGCCGGAGCAGAAGTCGCCGGTCTCGAGGACCCTGGGGGTCAGGTAGGTGCTGTTCCAGGTGTTCCCGCCGTCATGGGTCGTGTAGATCCCCAAACCGCCGTCGATGTAGTCGTTGGACGTCGCCACGGCGGTCAGCGGGTCGTCCGTGCTGTAGGCCACCGCGGTCTCGTTCTGCGGCATCTTCGGCGTCACCGGCTCGGTGTTCACCTGGACGTTCCCGCCGATCCCGCCGGTGTTGCCCGGGGCCGACGGCTTGAACAGACCCTGCCGCGCGGCTGCCTGGGCGCCGATCACGCCCTTGCTCACATAGGCCCGGACGCCGTTGGAGATCCCGCCCGGATAGTGCTTGACGTGCTTGACCCACCGCGGCGTGTGATGGCGGTGGCGAGCGGCCGACGAAGAGCCCACTCCCACCAGGATCATCGCGGCCAGAACGGCCAGCACGACGGATACGCGAAAAGCTCGATGCATGTTGGGTCCTTTCAGTGCGCGGGCCAATGACGTGCAGCGAGAACCAGAGCCTCAGGTGGCCGCGGTCTCACCCCCTTCCCCTTTTGTTCCGGTGGGCCCTGAATCCCGCCGGGCCACAGCGACCGGGCACTGCGGCGGAAGGAGTGTATGCAAAATGCAACCCGGCACGCGAACTGGAGGTAGGCCTGCCGACGCGCTCTATCGGTCGGTGGAGATGGGGGGATTCGAACCCCCGACCCCCTGCTTGCAAAGCAGGTGCTCTACCACTGAGCTACATCCCCGGAAGGGGCTGTCGGAAAGCCGGTCGAAAAGTCCTCGGACCGACCCATCCAAGTCCCTGGTGGCAGTGTAAAGGGCCGCTGGCCGACTAGGACGGCGCCGATGCGCCCCAGAACATGCGCCAGGCTGCGCTTAAGAGGCCTCGGAGATGGCGGGTGCGGGAAGGCCGTCAGCCCACGAGCTGCAGGCGTTCTCGAACTCGCCGCCGGGCCAGTACGAGAGCGTTGTGCAGGCGCATGAACCCCAGCAGGTCGGACTCCTGGCCGAGGTGGCCAATACTGTGGGCCTTCTTGAGATAGAGGGATCGCTCGATCTCGTCGTTGAGTGACTCGGCGTCCGAGCGGCGCGAGTACAGCCGGTCGAAGTCAGGATCGCCTGGAGGGATGGCCCGCAGGTTCTCGGCGCGGTTCAACTTTCTCCTGGCGTCGCTCGCGTCCCCGTGCAGTCGTACGAGGATGTCCTTCTTCACATAGCCGGGGGGCAAGCGGTAGCGGTTGTAGAACCGGAAGCCGCCCTTATCCCTGCGCCGGATGGTTTGGAGCCTCTCGAGCGGCTCCCACAGATGGTTCCCATCCTCGTCCAGGGTGCTGATCCCGAGTGCACCGCGCCGGGCGAGGAGCCGGACCTTGACCTCTGTACCGTCCAGGGCCTTCACGGTGCGGACCTCGACGAGCCTCTCCTTCTCCACGCGACGTCCGCCCTTCTGACCCCGCCGGACGTGGTGCTCCTTCGCGGCTACGCCCGTCACCGTGAGCCATCCGAGCTCCCGCATGATGCGGTCGATGTGTACACCCCGTACTGCCATGTCCCAGATCACCCCGATGACACCAGGCGCAAGGGGGTGGATCGACGCAAACGACTCCAGGGCAACCCCGGCTTCGCCGCCCTCCCCCGAGAATGGGACGTAGCGCACGTCCAGCATCACCCGGTCCTCGTCGTTGCGAACGGAGACCGAGAGGAACTTGGTGCCGTAGACCTCCTCCGCCCCGCCTCCCTCCCGGTGACTGCCAGCGTCGGGGTCGTACCGCACCTGCACCCTCTCCTGGGTCTTCGGATCGACCCTGGTCTGCCCCAGTTGTCCCTTGATCGCCGGCTCGATGACCTTGCCGTCGCCGTCTGGCATCCGGGGTGTCTCCGGACGGGTGATCGACCCTGGCCCATCTGGGTCGAGCATCCCGATCGACCTGGCGAGCTCCACGGCCGATGCCGTAGCGATCTGCCGTCGACGCTCGATCACCGCGGGGTCGGTGAGGTACCTCCTCCCATACAGGTACTGGCCCCGCGTCATCGCCTTCGCCGGCAGCCACATCTCCGGGCGGTCGGGGAACACCGACTTCACGATGTGCCGCATGAACCGCCATCTCCTCGGGTCCTCGAACTGCGTCTCCACCTCGCGGGCGGTGTGGTAGATGCTGACGGCGGCCTGGTACACGACGAGCATAAAGGGCGGCTGCTTTCGACGGCGGCCGGTGTGCTTTATCGGGATGGCCTCGCCCTCGGCGTAGGTGGTGGGATCGCGCAGCAGAGCCTCCAGCTTCTGGAGGTCGCTGGCCCGGGGACGGGGGCGGCGTCTCATGGCCCCTCCGGCCGCCACCGCAGCCCCGCCATCTGGGCCGCCACGTCGAGGCTCTTGCACCCGAGGGCTCGGGCCACCTCGTCGATGGACCGGCCCCCATGCAGGAGGCGGGCGGCGGCCCAGCCGGTGACGGAGGCGGGGCGGACGTCGGGTTCCCCGTGGATCTCGGCGGCCCGGAGCACCTCGATCACGGCCATGGTCGCCGCGCTGCCCGGTCGCTTCACCGCCCTGGATCGCCACGGCACCAGGTAGGCCTCCGGCTCGGATGGCAGGGTGGGGTGGCTTAGCCTTCGGCGGAGCTGCTGGACGCCCCAGTCGGTCAGGGGGGCCCACCGCGGGTCGGTGCGGGTGCCGCCGGCGGTGAACACGACACCGTTGGCGAGGTCGACGTCGTGGATCTTGATCCAGGGGATCTCGGAGGCCCGGGCGCCAGCCTCGGACAAGGCCCACACGAGGGCTAGCCGAAGCTCGCCGGGGGAGCCCACCGCGTGCAGCCGACAGAGCTCGACCTCGTCCTCGGTGAGCCGCCGTGAGGTCAAGGCGGACCGAGCCGGGAGGACGAGATCGACGGTCGGATCGATGGAGACCAGCCCCAGCTCCCGGCCGGCCTTGTAGAGGTAGCGCACGGCCCCCCGCCGGAGGTGCTTAGTAGCAAGGCTCAGTCCACCGCCGGAGGCACGCGGTGCGTCGAGGAACGCCTGCACCTGCCGCTGGGTGACGGCATCGGCGTCGACGACGCGTAGACCGCGCTCGCAGAACCTCGCGAAGCGGCTCCAGATGTCCGTGTAGGCCCCCAGGGACCAGGGAGCGAGACCCCCAGCCTTGGCAAGGTGGAGGAGGACGCCCTGGACGAGCTGTGATGGGCGCAAGGGAGCGCTTGGCGCAACTGGCGACCGCGGCCCCTCACCGTGGGCCCGAAGTCTTGCCCCTGCGGATGTCTCGGCGCGCTTCAACCGAACGTGCCCCTCCTCTACTCCTTATGGCGAGACGGAGAGGTCATCGCCCAGCGGGCCGACCGAGAAGTTCCCGTCCTGCAAAGGAAGGGCGGAGAAGGTGGCCCCGTGGACTCCGGGGTCTGGACTTCGTCCGGATGGGTCGGTGGATGCCTCCCGGAGGGGGCGTGGGGTCTCCCGCCATTCTTATGGCGGTTCGGGGGTATGTCCCTCATCGGTCGGGGCGGTCCACCAGGCAGGAGTCGACT
The DNA here is from genome assembly GCA_030774015.1 of Actinomycetota bacterium. Lineage (NCBI taxonomy): Bacteria > Bacillati > Actinomycetota > Actinomycetota bacterium. The sequence continues at coordinate 35,670 of JALYLZ010000106.1, forward strand.
GAGAGACTTGGGGTCTATGCGTCGTGCAGGAGGCGCCCACCTACCGGAGTGGGCCCCGCCTGACCGGAGCCGTCGCGATCCCCGAGGTGGAGTGCTCTCCTCCCGATGTAGTCGCAGAACGTGCAGTCTGCTGAGGGCTCCGGCGGAGCAGCGCTCTCGAGCACGTCCAAGACCCGAGACAGCAGGCTCACGAACGAACGGTCGTCTCTCGGGATCTCCACCCACCGCGGGGTGCCTCGGTAGGCCACGTCTCCCCCCAGGGCGACCATCTCGGTGGGCTGCACACAGACAAGCCCCAGTTGGGTCACCGGGTGCAGCGTCGGGGCGCCGGGAGCCGGAATCTCCGCTGCCAGCGCGTATGCATGAAGTTGCCGTGAGTACCGGACGAGACGATCGCTACGCGGGTCGGTCATCTTGTAGTCGGCCAAGCCGAACGTGCCGTCGTCGAACTCGAATGCCGTGTCGTACCGACCCTGAAGGACGACGGTGGTCGAATGGCCCGGGACCACCAGCGGCCTCGATCGCACCCACCGATCGCCCCGTCGCACAACACCGGGCTTGATGGCCGACGAGATCTGCTCGGTTCGCGTTCCCAAGAAGTGCCGCTTCATCTGGGAGTCCAACAGCGAGAACACCCCGGGGAACGGGCCCCTCGGCCGGGGCAGCTTGCTGGCGACCTTGAGCCAGAAGCACCGCGGGCACTCCTCATACAGGAAGCACAGATCGGACGGACTAAGCTTCCACACGTTGTTGACGGACCTCATTGGTGACCCGCCTTTCCGTCGCTCGTGAGGCGAGCTCGGCGGGTACCCTGTCTCTGGATGGGGGGCTCCCCGTGAGCCTGCCTCCTGGGGAGGCCCGCCCTAGCCGACGGGCCTCCCCTCTCCTGTGTGCTGATCCTTCTCACCGTGGCGTGGCCATCGCCCTATCGTGAGTCCGACCCGAGCCGTCCTACGTCCGCTTGAGCTCTTCCTTGGGCTAGGCCTCCGTGGCCCGCGATGCCACGGCCCTGGCGACCTCGACGAAGTGCCCGCAGCCGGCTTTGATCCGTTTCAGCGAGCGCGAGTCGATGCCGTCCTGCTCGTAGGTCCAGATCGAGCGGCCGGTGGCCTCGACCTCCGTGATGGCGTCCCGGTCGATGAGCACGTGGCACTGATTGTCGGTTCGGCAGATCTGGATGTATCCCTCGTCTAGGCCCGCTAGGAAGCCGACGTACTCCCTCGACGAGTGCGCTCCCGGCCTGTCGGCTCCCTCATCCGCGTGGGGGTGATCGCCCCTCACCCGGACACGGACCTCCCGGCCCCGACTGGCGAGGTGGGCGATGTTCCTCTCGAACATGTCGTACTCAGGCTGTGCGATGTCGACTGTCCCTGCCATTCGGTTCCTCCTTCTCCGTTACTGGTCTAAGTTCTTAGACAGCATATGTACCTTGCTGACTGTTGTCAACTTTCTTAGACTGGGATCGTGGTACCCAAGGTGGACACCGAGGATCTGGTCGATGCGCGGGAAGTGGCGGAGATGCTGGGCCTTAGCCACTCCAACTCGGTCAGCACATATCAGCGCAGGTACAAGGACATGCCACGCCCAGTGGTGAGTAGAGGCCACGGGCGAACGCTGCTATGGCTTCGCTCAGAAATCGAGGCATGGGCGCGGGGCACCGGAAGGACGAAGTAGGCGTGGTGGAGCGAACAAGACCGCCGTGTTCGGAATGGCGCAGCGCGGGCAGAACGGCTCGCGGTGGCCCTGGAGGCGTTCCGGACGGACCTCGCAGCAGCCGCGCCTCACCTCTACGAGGTCCAAGAGGCCCTTTTGCCAGTGGGGTTCGATCTCAGCCTCGTACAACTCAGGACACTAGACGACTACTACGCCACGCTGCTCGGTGCCCGCAGTCCGCACTCCGGGGGTTTCTTCCTCAAGCTTCTAACGAACCTGGATGAGCTTCACGTCCACTTCGCAGCGTGTGAGGATCCAGTCTTCGCCGAGGACGCGATGCTCAGAGGGTTCTGCGCGGGAGTCTCGCCGGAGACGCTCGCAGGGCTGCTCGACCCTGCCCACCCGTTCCCCTTCGCGAATCTGGAGTGGCCGCTGGGCGTACGAAAGGCCCACGGCATCCGGGGAGCCCGGGCCCCGCGGGCCCGGGGCAGTCGACCGGCTGTGGAGGAACCTTCCCTGCGACCCGGCACCGAAGCCCCCCCGCCCGGTCGCCCGTCGCGCGGAGAGACGGGTGGAGGGCTGGTGCCTCGCAGACGTGATCTCGCGACCTCCTGAGAACTGGAGGCGGCCGGGCATGCGAAGTCCGGTTGGGTGGCTGCTCTCGCCATCGCCGCTGTGCTCGGGTTCGGTCTCACCGCGGGAGTCCTCTACCTCATGGGTTCGGCCTCTCGGCCCCACCCTGGGCATCGCCCAACGCGTCAGTCCGAGAGTGGGCCTTGAGGGCTCCGAGGAGGTAGGTCGATGAGAGCCACAAATTCAACTCCTAGAGCCGGGTCAAAGCCACCCCCGGACGAGGACGCGGTTCCCGAAGTGATCGCGGACGAACGAGCCCGGCTTCTCGCGCGCAGGCCGATGTGGGCTGGGACATCCTCGGGCTACGCATCAGGAGGGAGGACGTGGACTTGAGCACTGGCGAAGCGATCTGATGACGAAGAAAAGGGCTCTTGTGACGCATCCGTGGGTTCCCAACCGGCCTTGACGTGAGCAACGCCGCCATCCACCTACGCTTTTGGGCTGTTCGAAGGTCCATCAGCGAGGCGAGGAGGGCGGCGTGCTCGGTACCA
>JALYLZ010000107.1 GCA_030774015.1 Actinomycetota bacterium
CCCCGGGGCCTGGCCGGAACCTACAGAGGAGGTCCCGACATGGCGATCGTACGCTGGTACTCCCAGAGCGGCGGCTCCCGGCAGCCCGCCGCCCTCGAACCTGGCGAACTGGTGTGGGCCACCATCGTCAACGGCCTGGAGAACCCGTCTGCCACCGGCAAGACCAGACCCGTGGTCCTCGTTGAGCCCAGAGGCTCGCAGTGGAGGGTCATGGGCCTCACCACGAACCCTCGCTACCGCAACGGCGCACCTAGGATGGCCATCCCCGATCCCGGGGCCGTCGGCCTCAAACGCCAGGGGTGGCTCTGGGGCAACAGGCTCTGCTGGACGTCGACCCTCGATGTCGGCGACCACATCGGCTGGGTGGACGAGGATCTCGCCCTAAAGGTCGTAGAACTCGCTGGCCTTGACGGCCCGACTGCCCGGGATCTGCTCGGCGCAGCGCGCAAGCATCATGGGCTCTCGATTCCCCTCATTCCCCCGCTGGCGAAGGGGGGTGCCGGATGACCACCCCGGAACTGGCCGGCGTTCCGAGGCTCGCCCCCTCCGACCTGACGTTCCTGTGGGCGGAGTGCCCGAGGTGCTTCTGGCTGAAGGTCAAGGGGGTGCTGAAGCGACCTTCTGCCCCATTCCCCAAGATCTTCACGCGTCTGGATCACCAGACGAAGGACTACTTCTTCGGGAAGCGGACCGAGGAGATGGCCGAGGGCCTTCGTCCCGGGCGGGTGGCGTTCGGGGACCGGTGGGTCCGTTCCGGGCCCCTGGAGGTGCCCGGGCACCGCATCCCGGTGGTTCTCGCCGGCCGGATCGACACGGCGCTCTCCTTCGACGACGGCTCCTTTGCCATCGTCGACTTCAAGACCGCCGAGCCGAGGGACGAGCACGTCCCTTTCTACGGGCGCCAGCTTCACTGCTACGCGTTGGCGGCCGAGAACCCCGCCGCCGGGACGCTCAGGCTCCACCCAGTCAGCACGCTTGGGCTGCTCTGCATCGAACCCATCTCCATGGTGGGGCTGGAGGACGGCGTGGCCTACCGCGCTGAGTCTCACTTCCTGGAGGTTCCCCGGGACGACGACGCCTTCATGGCCTTCCTCTCCCAGGTCCTGTTCCTGCTGGAGCGGCCGGAGCCTCCCGACGCCGCCCCCGGCTGCTCCTTCTGCTCCTACCTCGCGGCCGGCTCGCTCGTCCTGCTGACCGGCCTGTACGAGCACTAGCCATGGCCTCTGAGCCCAGCGGCTTCGGCGGGTGCGAGTCACCCGGGGCGATGGTCCAGGCCGTGCTGGCCCATGCCGCGTCGACCGGTGAGCTTGCGGCCTCCACCATCGCCGAGTTCGCGGACGTCATGGGCCGCTTCACCCTGTTCATGGAGCGGGGCCTCGGGATCACGGAGGTCTCCATGATCGGCGAGGCCGAGGTGAGGGCGTTCGTGGGCTCCCGCCGGACCGACGGGGCCAAACCCAGCCTCTCGCTCTTGCACAACCGGCGCACCGTGTGCCGGTACCTGTTCAGGACGGGGCGGGCGCTCGGTTTGTGCTCCTCGAACCCGGCCGGCGCCCTCGAGCTTCCTCCCCGGCACCCCACGGGCCCTCGGCCCCTCACCAACGCCGAGGTCGAGCTCTGCCGGTCCCGCTCCTTGTTCCACCCGGCGGACCTGCGGCACCCGGTGGCGTGGGCCCTGGCCGAGGCCACCGCCCGGACCCCCGAGATCGGCCGGCTGCTGGTGGGAGACGTCGATGTGGGCGCCGGCCTCGTGCGCCTTCCCGGATCCGCCCGCTGCACTCCCCGCACAGTCTCGTTCACGGAGTGGGGCCTGATCCAGATCCGGCGGCGGCTCGGGAAGGGACGGCGCGGTGACGAAGATCCCCTCCTTCCCCTCCGGTCCCGAGGTGTGCCCAGGGCGTCCGCCTCCATGGCAGTGATCGAGGTCCTCCGAGCCGCCGGGCTGAAGGCCCCCGATGTCCGCCCCCTCTCGGTGATGGCCTGGAGGGGGAGGGCCGCCTACGACGCCGGCCAGTCCGTCGAGCAGGTCGCCCGTCTCCTGGGGATCCGGAGCCTGGACCGGACCGTTGCCGTGATCGGTACTGAGATCGACTGGGAGGTCCTCCGGTGAGGCGCCACGGGGGATCCCCCTCGGAGAAGGCTGAGCGAACCATCCCGCCTGCACTGCCGTTCCCGGGGGACATCGGTCGGGGCCCGGAAGTCCTCGAGAAATTTTCCCCGTCCGTAGTGCAAAGGCGTGGTCCATGTCGCGCCAAGCGGTGGAGGAACAGACATGTTCACACCGCTTGTGCACCACCCAACCGCATCAGATCTCGGAAAACACCAGCTCAGGGGCCCTGTGCCGGGTTCTCCCGTTCGGGGAGGGGCTCGGCCATGACCCGCCGGCCCGACCCCAACTTTGGGGTGTCGAACGACACCGGGGATGCCGCCGGTCCCCACACCGGGTTGACGGCGGCCGTGCAGGCCGTCCTGGCGAGCCTCGCCGGCACCACCACGATGCAGCTCGGCACGCTCCGGGGGCGAACCGTCAGGATCCTGAGCTTCGCCTCATTCGCCGGGGCCCACGGGATGCGCCACCTGGACCAGGTGACCCCGGAGGTGGCCAAGGGGTTCATCGAGTCCCGCCGGGCCTCGGGGGCGCCGGCGAGCCCTTCGGAGCGGCTGTCCCGGCTGTCCTCCCTTCGCCTGCTGTACCGGGTGGCTCGGGAGCTCCACCTGGCCACCTCGGACCCGACCCTCGACATCAAGCACACACCCGAAGGTCGAGTCTCTACCCGACCCCTCACCGACGCCGAGGTGGAGCGGGCTCGCTCTCACGCCGTCCGCCCCGGGGAGACCAGGCGTGCGGTGTGCTGGGCGCTCGCCGAGGCCGGCGCCCGGACCCCGGAGATCTCCCACCTCCGGCTCTCCGATCTGGACCTCGAGGCCGGGACCGTGAGCATCCACGGCGGGACCGTGAGCGAGCCCCGCACGGTCCGCCTCACACCTTGGGGCGTGGTCCAACTTCGCCGACGGGTTCGGTCTGTCACCGAGGCCGAGGGCCCGGATCCGATCCTGATGGGGGAAGGGCGGTGGGACGCTCCGGAGTCGGGACGAACCACGGCCAGCATGGTCATCGGCTCGACGTTGCGGGAGGCCGGCCTGTTCGGCCCCGATGTGAGCCCCCTGTCCATCCCGGCCTGGGCCGGGGCCAAGGCCATGGCGGACGGCGCGACCATCGACGCCGTGGCCCGGATGCTCGGCGTCCGGAGCCTTGACCAGGCCGCAGCGATCATCGGGTTCCAATGGCGCGAGGATGCAACGTGAGAGCCGTCCGGGCCCGCCTGTACAGGGAATCCGGTCCCCGGTTCCTCGGACGCACGCCTTCGGCTGTCCCCATCAAGGACGGCACCGCCTCCACGAGCGAGGTGCTGGACGCGGTGGTGCGGGAAGGGGCTTGGTTGCCCGCGGCGGAGGTCATACCGCCGAAACGCCAGGGCACTGTCGGTGCCCCCAGGACCTACCCGGAGTTCACGTGGACCCTGCTGGAAGAGCTTCTTTGGGTTATCGGTTCGGCATCGACAACGAAGCTGATGCGCGAACTGGGCCGGGGGGGCGTGTGGAGAACCATCCGCAAGAAGCTCCGTCGGCATTGGCCGGAGCTGCCGGAGCTCCCGCACGATCCTCCGGCCCGGCAGACGTTCGAGTACTACCTCGACCGCTACCTGGCCAACAGCGACGAGACCATGGAGCGCCGACTCCAGCGCCACGCCAAGGTGTCCACGCAACAGGCCATCGAGGCCGGCAACTTCGATCCGGCGGGGGGCGGATCGTCCACCCACCCCACGGTGGAGCGCACCGTCTACGGCGACGGCAAGGTCATCGACGCCCAGTACAAGTCGAAGCCCGGGACCACCCGGGTGAACCGGAAGACCGGGGAGGTCAGACCCGTCCGGTTCGATCCAGATGCCTGGTGGTACGCGGAGGGCGGCGGTGACCTAGTGTGGGGGATCAAGTTCGCGGTGCTCAGCACCCGCCGGGCGGAGGGACACTTCATCCTGGGGTTCGAGCACGTGGCCAAGGACCACGACGAGGCGAAGGCTGCCTTGACCATGCTCCGGCGGATCAAGCCCTACGCGCCGGGCGCCCAGGCCGTAGTGTGGGACATGATCCTGCGCGGTGCACACATCACCGTGATCATGACGGAGGTCGGGCTGGTGGCCGTGGTCGGGGTGCACGCGCAGGAGAACCCCGATGGCAAGAAGGGTCGGCAGGCCGGCACCTACGTCCCGAGGACCGAAGACCTCGACGACGTCGAGGTCACAATGCCCGACGGCACCGTGGAGGTCTTGCACCTCGCCGCCCACGACGGGTGGCTCTCCATCAAGGACATCACCGAGTCCGGCGAGCCCCACTACGAGCACCTGGTATGCACCCGGATCCAGCGTCACCAGGACAAGAAGGGGTTCCGGTTCTACGGGTACTTCAAGCTCCCGGCGGAGTACGGCGGCAAGGTGATCGTCATCCGGCTGTTCCAGAACGAGGACGACACCAGGCGTCGCATCAACCGGTCGGAGAACCTCCGGGCCATCCCGGAGGGATCCGAGGACTTCCGCCGGCTGCACGTCCTCCGACCCGACGCGGAGTCCGTCAACGCGATGATCGAGCGCGCGCTGGCCCCGGTGAACGGACGCGCCCCGGCCAAGGGGTGGCGCCGCCTGCTCGCCCTGCTCCTGGGCTGGGCCAGGATGGTGAACGCGGTCACGCTGGCCCGCTGCCGAGCGCGAGCCGGCCCCCGGGTGGCGGCGTAGCGGCCGCTGCCTCCACCAGCCCCCGCCCGGCTGATTCAGCGCGCCTTCTCTCCGCTCTCCCCGCCTGATCCGCCAGGGTTCGGGGCTCATCTAGCTCCGCTACACTCCAGGGACATCTAGGACGGGATGTCTGGAGGATTGTTGGCTGGGTTCCCGTCCTGTCCCGCTGGAGTAGCTCAGTCGGCAGAGCACCGCCATGGTAAGGCGGGGGTCGTGGGTTCGATTCCCACCTCCAGCTCGATCCGGGAGACGGCTCAGCCGCATCCCATGTCCCCGTGTTCGGTCGACGCCGGAGGTCTCTTGACGCCGGGCGGGCCTCCAGGCTGGAGTTGCCGCTGTGGCCGGCCGATATGGACGCAGTGAACCGACCGAGCCCAGCGAAGGGCGCCCGGTGATGGAGACCGAGGCGCTGGCGGCCGCCCAGGCCAGCGGGCCCGGCCCCGTCACCCGGCGGGCGGCCCGAAACGCCGCTGCCGTCGGCGCGGCCCAGCTCGCGGGCAAGGTGGCCAGCCTGGCCTACACCATCGCCGCGGTCCGGGTCCTGGGCGAGCGGCAGTTCGGCACGTTCGCCTACGCCATGTCCCTGTGCCTGCTGTTGGGGACCCTCCCAGAGTGGGGATTCGATCCGCTGCTCCTTCAGCGAGGGAGCCGGGAGCCCAGGTCCCTGTCGCGCTTCCTGTCGGAGACCCTGGTGTGGCGAACGGCCATCGCCGTGCCGGTGTTCGGCGCGGCGGCCATCGCCGCGCTGGTGACGCGCCACGACGCCACGTCGGCCACCGTGTTCCTGCTGATCCTGCTGGCCACGGCGTTCGACACCTACACGGACGCGGGCCTCGCGGCGGCGGCCGCCCTCCAGAAGCAGGTCTGGAGCAACATCTCGCTCACGATCGAGCGGTTCGTGATGGCTGGCCTGGCCATCGCCGCGCTGGCCCTGGGGTTCGGGCTGGTGGGCCTGGCGATCTCGTACCTGGTGGGCTCGGTGGTGGGTGGCCTCGGCGTGCTGGTGAGCGTCCGGCGGCTGGGGGTCTCCCTGGACTTCCGGTCGGTGAACCGGAAGGGGCTGGGGGCAACGGCCCGGATGTCGTTCGCCATCGGCCTGGACACGGTGGTCTCGCTGGCGCTGTTCCGTATCGACCAGGTCATCCTGGGGGCGCTGAAGGGCGACGCCGCCGTGGGCATCTACGCGGCCGCGTACCGGCTGCTGGAGACGGTCCTGTTCGTGTCGTGGGCGGTGGCCAAGGCCGTGTTCCCGGTGATGAGCGCCTCCACGTCCACGGAGACGTGGCGGGTTCGCCGGGGGGTGGAACAGGGCCTGGCCGCGGTGGGCCTGCTGTACATCCCGTTCGGGGTGGGTCTGTTGGTGGAGGCCGGCCCGGTGCTCCGCCTGCTGTACGGGAACGCCTTCGCTGTCCAGGGCGCCGGCGCGGCGAGGTGGCTCGCCCCCGCCCCGCTCCTGTTCGCGGCGGCGTACCTCGGCTCCTATGCGCTGCTGGCCCGGGAGCGGCGATGGCAGGTCGTGGCGACCTCGCTGCTCGCGCTGGTGGTGAACGTGGCCGCCAACCTCCTGCTGATCCCGGCCTTCTCCAGCTCCGGGGCGGCGGCGGCGACCACCATCTCGTACCTGGTCCAGACCATCGTGGTGCTGGCCGTGGTGGCTCCGGACGTGGGGATGCCGCGGCTGGGCCGAGGCCTGGCCGCCCCCGCCGTGGCGGCGGGGGCGATGGCCGCCGTGCTGGTGGTGCTCCGAGCGGGCCCGGCCGTGGAGATCCCACTGGGGGTCGCGGTGTACTTCGCGGCCTGGTATCCCCTGGCCCGGTGGTGGTCCCCCGAGCACCTCGCCGTCGTCGCTTCGTTCCTGCCCGCCCGGAGTCGCCGCACCCGGACGCCGGAGCCCACGCCCGGCTCCGGATCAGCTCCGTCCTAGCCGGATCCCTTGTCGAACCGCTCGATGCGGTGCTTGCTCTCGACGAGTGATCGGACCCGCTTCAGCCCCGTGGCCCGCCGCACCAGCCGGGCTGCCCCGTCACCCGACATCCGGTGCGTGGGCGTGAAGGGACGCCAGAAGCTTCCCAGAAGGGATCCCCCGGGCAGCAGCGAGGCCTCGATCCGACCGAGCAGCGTGCGCCACGTGGGGCGGTCCCAGTACTCCGCGACGTCCGCGCAGACCACCAGATCGAACGAGCCTTCCGAGAACTCCTCCGGTAGCGTCGCCCGCTCCACGCGCACCTGGGGGTGCCCGGCGAGCCGCTCGCGGGCCCGGGTCACGGCGGCCGCGGAGATGTCGAGCGCCACCAGCCGATCGCATCGAGGAGCCAGCATCTCGGTGAAGACCCCCACCGAGCATCCGAGCTCGAGCCCGCTGGAGAATCGGCGCTCGCCCAGGGCCGCCAGCATCAGGCCGTACCGGCGACGCTCGTAGGGGCTCGTCTCGTAGCCGTACGGGTCGACGCCGCGGTAGTAGTCGTCCCAGTCCTCGGGCCCCGACGACGGGGGATGGCCCCGGGCCGCGTGAAGCAGCCACCGGGGGTCCAGCCCCCGTCCCCGGTCCAGGAACTGTCGGATCGCGCTCATCGATCGTCGCTCCGCGACCGCGCCACGCGCTTGCGGAGGCCGTCCACCAGCAACCGCAGGTGCAGCCGGCCCCGGTTGATCTCCACCCGGGGGATCAGCGCCTTCGGGACAGGGTCACGGTAGGGCCGCACCGAGTCCCGCCGCACCCACGCCTCGCGGACCCCCTTGACCCACGCTCCCGGCATCCCCCGGTACACGCTCTCCATCAGGTCGTACGCCAGGTAGGCCGGGATCCGGCGGGCCGCCACCGAGGGCGGGAACCGGAGCCAGAAGTACCAGACGTTGTTCCGGATGCGGTACTGGAGGGCCAGCCGCGACCCCGCGCCGTGCCCGGCCGGCTTGAGGTGGTCGAACGCGGCCTCCGGGAAGTACCGGACGTCCCACCTTGCGGCCACCAGACGGGTGGACAGGTCCATCTCGGAGCACGTGAAGAAGTACGGCTCGAAGAACCCGCCCACCTCCAGGTACGCGCTGCGCCGGACCATGCAGCCGCCCTCGGCGAAGAAGTCGGCGGAAAGCCCCTCCGGCCCGATCGGCTCCGTGCGCCCCGCCCGGACGAACCAGTCGAAGGACCCCACCCCGTCGACCTCGGTCACCCGGCCCGCTCCGTCGACGTCTCGGACCAGGCCGCCGGCCGCCCCCAGGCGCGGGTTCTCTCCGAAGGCCCGAGCGAGCCGGTCCACGGCCCCCGGGAGCGGGTACGAGTCGTCGTCCAGCATGAGCAGGAGGTCGCCGGTGGCCTCCCGGGCCGCCAGGTTCCGGCCGGCGATGCCCGTGTTGCCTCCCGGCCGGAGCAGCCGGACCCCTTCCCGGCCCTCGGTCTGAGTGGCGGTGGCGCCGTCCGGCCCGTTGTCGACCACCAGCACCTCGTGCACCGGCTCCGCGCTCAGGCGTTCCAGGACCGAGCGCAGCATGTCGGCCCGATCGCCCATGGTCAGGATGACCGCGGAGACGCTGAGGTGGGTGTTCGAACCATCCATCCTTGAAGTCACGCCGGTGTATCGGCACCATGGCTGGGTCCATGAGCGAGCCGTCGAGGTGCTGAGACGTCCCGTCGTCCTTGTGTACCACGGCGTGGGCGACCTCGCCGACGCCGAGGCCGACGCAGACGCAGAGGACCCCAACCAGATGATCACATCGCCTTCGCACCTGGCGTCGCACGTCCGGCTGCTCCGGCGCCTGGGCTATCGGTTCGTGTCGGCGGAGCAGGCCCTGGACGCCTCGGGCCCGGGCGGCCCCCCGCCCGGCACCGCCGTCCTGACCTTCGACGACGGGTTCCGGGACTGGATCACGGACGCACTTCCCCTGCTGAAGCGACTGGGCGTCCCGGCCACGTTCTATCTGTGTCCGGGCTGGCTGGGCGGGCAGCATCCCGACGTGCCCGGTGAGCACGGGCGGCTCCTGGGCGGCGCGGAGGTCCGGGCCCTGGCGCGCGAGGGGATGGAGCTCGGCTCGCACGCCATGGCACACGAGGACCTCCGTGAGCTCGACGACGGGGCCCTTCGAGACAACCTCGCGGCGTCGAAAGCGGCCGTTGAGGAGATGACCGGCCGTCCGTGCCGGACCCTGGCCTACCCCTTCGGCCTGTTCGGGGAACGGGAGGCGCGCGCCGCCGCCGGTGCCGGGTACGAGCTGGCCTTCGGGTGGCAGCCGGGGCCCTGGGTGCCGCACGCGGCTCCGCGCCTCCCCGCCCCGCCCCGGCACGGCGCGGTGCGGCTCGCCGGAAAGCTCGTCGGGATCCGTCGGCGCCGACCCCTTGGCTGAGGGAAACGCACTGCGCCCCGGGTCGGTCGCCGCGGGGAGAACGAAGGTTTCCGGAGCCTACGAGGCGGTTTGGAACGCGGCCTTCACGAATGCATCCGCGGTGAGGTCGCCCAGCAGCTTGTGCCACGGGTGGTTCTCGTTGCGCTCGACCGCGGCGACCTTCTCGCGCATCAACGTGAGGACCTCGGGCTCCGTCTCGTCGTACACGTCGCCCTGGAGGAGCTTCAGCACGTCGAGGCGGTATCGAGGATCCCGGACGAAGGCCGTGAACAGGACGTTCAGGCGGTAGTAGACGCTGATGAAGTTGTACCAGTTCTTCACGCCCCGACCCATGGTGGCCTCGAACTCCCGGAAGCTCTCCCGGGACAGGTTCCCGCTCTCGAGCGCCGGGATGAGGTCCCAGCTGGCGAACCGGGCGCTGTTCAGGGCGATGCTGACCCCGGTGGAGAAGATGGGGTCCACGAACCGGGCCGCGTCGCCGATCAGGAGCAGGCGGTCGCCCGCGATCTGCTTCATCGCGTAGCTGTAGTCGCCCTCGTCGCGCAGGGGCCGAATCTGCTCGGACGCCCGCAGGCCGGACTGGAGCTCCGGCCGGCTGCCCAGCGTGTCCCAGAAGAACTTCTCCCGAGAGTCCTTGCTCGCCGCGAAGTTCTTCTTCTGGGTCACCACGCCCACGCTGGTGAGCTCCTCGCTGATCGGGATCTGCCACACCCAGGTGTTGGTCACGGGGAGGAAGTGGATGAAGATGTAGTTCCGCATCTCGGCGTCCGCGGCGAGGTTCATCCGGTCGTACCCACCGAACCAGGAGTGGATGGCGTACTGGTTGAACACGTCGTCCTTGATCCGCCACTTCATCTGGTTGCCGATGAGCGTCTTGCGGCCGGTCGCGTCGACCAGCATCCGGACGGTGGTCTCGGCGTCCCGGTTTCCCATGCCGTAGGTCAACCGGACCACGTCGGGGTCGGAGAAGTCGGCATGCTTCACCGAGACGCCCTCGTACACGTGCGCGCCGAGCTCGTTGGCGTGGTGCAGGAGCATGTTGTCGAACTGGCCCCGGTCGACGTGCCACGTGTAGATCTGGTCGACTCCTTCCTGCTCCCGTTCCTTGAACTGGAACGCCACCGAGCTGCTGGGCTCCAGCCCCTCCCAGTTGTGCGTGTAGTACTGGCGCTTGGTGGCGGCCGAGGTCCAGGCCGCGCCGTACTTCCTGGGGAACCCGCTCGCCTCCATCTTGTCCAGGAACCCGAGCTCGCGGAAGACGCGGGTGGAGGAAGGGACCAGGGACTCGCCCACGTGCCAGCGGGGGAAGATCATGCGCTCGAAGACCACGCAGTCGATCCCCGCCCTGGCCAGGTAGGCGGCCATGCTGGACCCGGCGGGGCCCCCGCCGATGATCCCCACCTCGAAATCAGGCTTGGAGCCCATCTGCCGACCTTACCGGCAGCTCGGAGGGCAGTCAAGACGCCGGATTCATGAATGCAAAGTCATACAAATGGAGGGAGCCGGATGGGGCGTTCGGGGCCGGCGCGCGACGTGGCGGGGGGGCGTGCCAGGCACCGGCGCCGATCGGTAGACTGAGCGGGCGGTTTCCCGCCTCTGCGAGACGCCACACGGCCGCGTTGTCCGGCGGGGTAGCTCAGTGGCAGAGCAAGCGGCTCATAATCGCTGTGTCGGCGGTTCGAATCCGCCCCCCGCTACCCTGGAGAACCGGGGCTCGTCCCCGGACAAAGAGGAGAGGACATGTCGAAGAAGAAGTTCGAGCGGACCAAGCCCCACGTGAACATCGGCACGATCGGGCACATCGACCACGGCAAGACCACCCTCACCGCGGCCATCACCAAGGTGCTGGCGGACAAG